>NZ_PJCA01000028.1 GCF_002836355.1 Moritella sp. Urea-trap-13 | reverse complement strand
TTGAATCGAAAGATTCAGGCTTTTTTTGTGCCTGAAATTCAGAGATGCAAAAATATAGATTGTGTGGAGAAATAGTTCAGTTGGTTAGACTATTTATAATAAAGGCGGCCTGTCACGCTGCCGAAGGCTTCGCGAGTTCGAGTCTCGTCCACTCCGCCAACAACAACGAAAGCCTGAATCGAAAGATTCAGGCTTTTTTTGTGCCTGAAATTCAGGTTGAAAAATTAGATTGAAATTAATAAAAGTCATATTTTTCTATTCTCCACCAACTTAAATAAAGCCTGAATAGAAAACTAGTGCTTGATATAGATACTGAAATTTGATTACTATAAATTATGCCTATTTATTTTCGGACCCTTAAATCTATCTCAATTTTTGCTTTTTATTTTCCTTGAAAAACTAACTCATTGAACTTGTTATTTATTAATAACGACTATAAAAATACGTATTGTTACCGCTATCACTTTTGTGTCTACCTGCTCTATCCATTCTGTGATTTTATATTGACTTAAATATTTTGATGATTAGAATACCGCGCAATTTGTCAATAAAAAAATAAATTGGAGAGTTCGTGGCTGCACATAATGACTATTCATTAGGACCTGTTCCTAAATCAGAAAGAAAAGGTTTTATCGCGTTATCATTGGTTATGCTAGGGTTAACTTTTTTCTCTGCAAGTATGTGGACTGGCGGGACGCTGGGCACAGGGCTTTCTTACGATGATTTTTTCTATGCAGTACTTCTCGGTAACTTAATCTTAGGTGTCTACACTGCATTTCTTGGTTACATAGGAACTAAAACTGGTCTTTCAACGCATTTGTTAGCACGTTATTCCTTTGGTTCTAAAGGCTCATACATCCCATCTATATTACTTGGAGGTACTCAGGTGGGCTGGTTTGGCGTTGGTGTTGCTATGTTTGCATTACCCGTACAAAAAGCACTGTTTGGTGAAATGGGTGTGGTGTTTGATGTAAATACGATAATCATTATTGCTGGACTATTAATGACTGTTACCGTTTATTTTGGTATTTCAGCACTGATGGTATTAAGCTTTATTGCTGTTCCTGCAATTGCGATCTTAGGTGGTTACTCAGTCTATCTTGCGGTTAATGATTTAGGCGGTATTGCTGAAATGCAAAAAATAGTTCCTGCTGTTGATAAGCAAATAGATTTTAATACTGCGCTTGCCTTAGTTATTGGCTCATTTATTAGTGCCGGTACTTTGACTGCTGATTTTGTTCGCTTTGGTCGTAAACCAATGGCGGCTGTTGCGATCACGCTTATCGCCTTCTTCATTGGTAACTCATTAATGTTTATCTTTGGCGCCGCTGGCGCTGCCGCAACAGGCTTTGCTGATATTTCTGATGTGATGATGACGCAGGGGTTATTAATTCCAGCTATTATCGTATTAGGTCTCAATATTTGGACAACTAATGACAATGCACTTTATGCATCTGGTTTAGGTTTCTCAAATGTAACTGGCATTGATAGTAAAAAACTAGCAATGATCAATGGTGTTATTGGTACTGTATTTGCGCTTTGGTTATATAATAATTTTGTTGGCTGGTTATCATTTTTAAGTGCAGCTATTCCACCTATCGGCGGCGTACTTATTGCCGATTACTTCTTAATCCATCGTGGACAGTATGTTGAATTTGCGAAAGCTGAATTCGAAACGATTCGTTGGCAGGCGCTTATAGCTGTTGCTGCGGGTATTGCTGCTGGTCAATTATTACCGGGTGTTGTCCCTGTTAATGCTGTTATCGGTGGTGCTATTGTTTACTACATTTGTTGTAAAGTAATGGATCCTAAATCAATTAATACTACTAAAAAGAGTGAAGCGTAATGCCGACTTTAATTAAAAATGTGCAACTTTACCGTAATAACAAATTTGTCGATATTCGTATTGAAAATGGTATTTTCGCTGCGATCAAACCGTGTGGGGAGTTAGATAGTACTGATTGCGATATTATTGATGGTGAAGGCGGTTTAGCGACCCCTCCATTCGTTGAACCACATGTGCATTTAGATACGACGCAAACAGCTGGTGAGCCAAACTGGAATATGTCCGGTACTTTATTTGAAGGTATTGAACGTTGGTCTGAACGTAAAGCTATGCTGACACATGAAGATGTAAAAAATCGTGCGACGACAACGTTGAAATGGCAAATCGCCAATGGTATTCAGTATGTTAGAACTCATGTAGATGTTTCTGATCCTGAGTTGATTGCGCTTAAAGCATTACTCGAGTTACGTGAAGAGCTAAAAGAATTCATTGAAATTCAAATCGTAGCATTTCCACAAGAAGGTATTAACTCTTTCCCTAATGGTAAAGAAATTATGCGTAAAGCTGTGGAAATGGGGGCTGATGTTATTGGTGCTATTCCACATTTCGAATTTAGTCGTGAATATGCAATTGATTCGCTTCATTTCATTTTCGATTTGGCGCAAGAGTTTGATTGTCTAATCGATGTGCATTGTGACGAAATCGATGATGAGCAATCTCGCTTCGTTGAAACGGTTGCTACACTGGCACATGAAAAGAAAATGGGTCATCGTGTAACAGCAAGTCATACCACGGCAATGCATTCTTATAATGACGCTTATGCTTCTCGTTTATTCCGCTTGTTGAAAATGTCAGGTATAAGCTTTGTTGCTAATCCACTGGTAAATATTCACTTACAAGGTCGTTTTGATTCTTATCCTAAACGCCGTGGTATTACCCGTGTGAAAGAGATGTTAGCGGCTAATATTAATGTTTGTTTCGGTCATGATGATATCTTTGATCCTTGGTACCCGTTAGGTACTGCTAATATGCTACAAGTTACGCATATGGGTCTGCATGTTTGTCAGATCATGGGTTACGACCAAATAGATCAGTCGTTAAAACTTATTACTGACTACAGTGCGCAAACATTAAATATTCAAGACCGTTATGGTATTGAAGAAGGTAAGCCTGGTAACTTAGTTATTTTACCTGCTGATTCTGGTTATGATGCTATTCGTCGCCAAACAGCACCGCGTTATGTTATTCGAGCGGGTAAAATATTAGCGGAAACAAAACCAAGTGTTACGCAAATTCATTTAGACAAATTAGAAACCATTAACTTTAAACGTTAATTAAATTTACTCTGTTATATCTAATACCGCCCATTGAGGCGGTATTTTTTTGTCTTTTATAAATTTAATGATTTGTTTCGTTTCAGTTGGCTCTGAGTTGCAGTAAACTAACCGCTTAAACTGATATTAAGGACAGCTCGATGACAGACAAATCAAATAACACCACGCATTTTGGTTATAAAACCGTAGAATCTGACCAAAAGGTCGATATGGTTGCGAGTGTGTTTCATTCAGTAGCAGCTAAATATGATGTAATGAATGATCTTATGTCTATGGGTATTCATCGACTATGGAAGCGTTTTACGATTGATTGCAGTGGCGTAAGACCGGGTCATAAAGTGTTAGATCTTGCCGGCGGTACTGGTGATTTGACTGCGAAGTTTTCACGAATTGTTGGCGATACAGGTTCTGTTACGCTAGCAGATATTAATGATTCAATGCTCAAAGTAGGCCGTGCTAAATTACGTGACCGCGGTATTGTTGGTAATGTGACTTATGTGCAAGCAAATGCTGAAGCGCTACCTTTCCCAGATAATCACTTTGACTTGATCACTATCGCATTTGGTTTACGTAATGTAACAGATAAAGATAAAGCGTTAGCGTCGATGTTCCGAGTATTAAAGCCGGGTGGACGTTTATTAGTACTGGAATTCTCAAAACCAGATTCTGAAGCGTTGAATAAAGTTTATGATTTCTATTCATTCAATATTTTGCCTAAAATGGGCGAATTAATTGCTGATGATGGCGATAGTTACCAATACCTAGCTGAATCAATCCGTATGCACCCTAATCAAGAAACATTAAAAGGCATGATGGAAACCGTTGGTTTTGAAAGTGTTGAGTACCACAATTTAACTGGTGGTATTGTTGCTCTGCATCGCGGTTATAAATTCTAAGGGATGCTCATGCCAATCGAAATGCTTGTTACTGCTGGAATTGAAACGTTATTGAATCAATTATTAAAAGCAGATACCAAAGCCGTAGACAAGATCACGTCATTAAAAGGTAAAGTATTAAAGGTAAACATTGCCGAATTACCTAAGCCGTTATATTTTATTTTTTCATCTCAGATTGATGTATTAGCCAAATATGATGGTGATGCGGATTGTTGTATGGATATAAAGTTGTCGAGTCTGTCCCGCTTACAAGATAGTTCACAGTTTACCGCGTTGATTAAAGAAGGTGAATTGGATATGCGTGGCGATCCTATGGTGGCAAGCAAGTTTAGCATCATCCTAAAAGAGCTAGATATTGACTGGGAAGAGCACTTATCTCGTTACACCGGAGATGTTGCTGCGCATAAATTATTGCAAGGTGCGAAATCAAGCCAAGCTTGGCTGAAAAATAATATGATGATCGCACGTCATAATATTGCTGAGTATTTAATTGAAGAAATACGCCTAGCGCCTGGAGCGTTAGAAATTGCTAATTTTTGTGATGAAGTGGGTGAGTTAGAGCAGCAATGCAAGCAATTTGAAATGCGTTTGGCCTTACTGTCACGTAAGGAAGATGCATAGATGACTGTGGTTGAGCTTAAGCGTTTTTATCATATCCAAAAGATTGTATTAGAATACGGTCTTGATGAGTTGTTGCCGACACAGTTAAAACCGTTGTCAGCACGACTCGCTCGAAAATCTATTTTTTGGATTAAAAATCAGCATGCTGACAAGTCACCTGCAGAGAGAATTAAATTAGCACTGCAGCAACTCGGTCCTGTTTTTATTAAATTTGGGCAGATGTTATCAACACGTCGCGATCTGTTACCACAAGAATTTGCTGAACAGCTTGCTATGCTGCAAGATCAAGTGCCACCGTTTGACAGTCAATTAGCGATGCAGCAAATTGAGTTGGCGTTAGGAAAACCAATCGCTGACGTATTTGATGACTTTGATCCCATCCCGCTAGCTTCGGCATCTATTGCCCAAGTGCATACCGCGAAGCTCAAAAGTAACAATGAAGAAGTTGTCATTAAAATTATTCGACCTGATATCGAGCCAGTTATTCGTGCCGATACTCAGTTGATGAAGCGACTGTCGAAAGTGTTATTGAAATTAGTCCCCGAAGCTGTGCGTTTGAGACCATTAGAAGTAGTACTCGATTATGAGAAAACTATTCTTGATGAATTAAACCTCGAGCGTGAAGCGGCCAATGCTACTCAATTGCGTCGCAATTTTCTTGATTCTAAAGAATTATACGTACCTGAAATATATGCCGATTATAGTCATAAAAATATGATTGTGATGGAGCGTATTTACGGTATTCCAGTATCCGATATTGCGGCCTTAGAAGCACAAGGTACTAACATGAAGCTGTTAGCGGAGCGTGGGGTTGAAACATTTTTCACCCAAGTTTTCCGTGATAGTTTTTTCCATGCTGATATGCATCCTGGTAATGTGTTTGTTGATTATAAGACGCCAGAAGATCCGCGTTGGATTGGTATTGATTGTGGTATCGTTGGCACCTTAAATCGTGAAGATAAACGTTACTTAGCCGAGAATTTACTGGCCTTTTTCCATCGCGATTATCGTAAAGTTGCTGAATTACATGTGGATTCTGGTTGGGTACCATCGCATGTGGATGTTAATGATTTCGAGTTTGCGATCCGCACTGTCTGCGATCCTATTTTCGAAAAACCACTAGCAGAGATCTCATTTGGTCATGTGTTGGTTAATTTATTTGCCACCGCGCGTAAATTCGATATGACGGTACAGCCGCAATTAGTGCTATTGCAAAAGACCTTGTTATACGTTGAAGGATTAGGTCGTCAGCTCTATCCTCAGCTAGACTTATGGGATACGGCAAAGCCATTTCTTGAGCGCTGGGTTAAAGAACAAATGGGGCCTCAGGCGGTGTTTTCAGCAGTAAAACAACGAGCGCCATTTTGGGCTGAAAAATTACCAGAGTTACCTGAGTTAGTGTTTGATACATTAACCAAGGCAACCAAACAACAAGCTAAGTTGGATAAATTGTTCACTCAAGCGGAGCAGTTTACCCAAAATCAGGCGCAGTCAGGTAAAGGCCGTTATTTACTGAGTGTGGGTGGTGTGATTATGATTTGTGCCGCGATCGTGTACAATCCAGATTCGGCATCGTTAGCATTAACGCTAGCGAGTATTGGCTCTGGACTCACTGTCTTCGGTTGGTTCAAGCTGAAATAAGCGGTTCGAAAAAGGTTGGTTAAATTTATCGTAGATCAGAGTGTAGTAAATATGTAGTCTATATACTGTATACTGATCAATATTAATAATGACGTATTCAATTACATAAAATAAGGTTTTATCATGGGCGGAATCAGTGTTACTCAGTTAATTATCATTGCTGTAATTATTCTTTTGTTGTTTGGAACTAAGAAGTTACGTAATGTTGGTGGTGATTTAGGTGCGGCAGTTAAAGGCTTCAAAAAAGCCATGGGTGACGACGCTAAAGATACCAAAGCAGAAAATAAAGTATTAGAAGAGACGAACGCAGTAAAAACAGACGTAACTAAAGAAACAACCGAAACAAAAAAAGATAAAGAACAGGCGTAATTTATGTTTGATATCGGATTTTGGGAAATTGTGGTTATTTCAGTTCTGGGCCTATTAGTATTAGGGCCAGAGCGTTTACCTGTGGCTATACGAACGGTAAGCACTTGGGTGAAAACCATCAAAGGGGCTGCTAACTCAGTGAAAGACGAATTGTCACATGAATTGAAAATTCAAGAAATGCATGACAATCTGAAAAAAGCCGAGCAGCAAGGCATGAATAATATTAGCCCCGAACTGCAAGACTCTATTGATTCTTTACGCGATGCAGCTGCCTCGGTGACACGTCCCTATGCGGATGCCGATTCATCGACTACGACCTCAACATCGACGGTTGAGCAAGCGCCTAAAATAGCAGAACAGGCTATCGAACAGGATAAAAAATAAATGGCAGCAGATCCAAATACTCAGCCTTTGATTACCCATTTAATCGAGCTGAGGGATCGGTTATTGCGTGCGAGTGCCGCAATTATCGTAGTTTTTCTTTCTTTGGTGTACTTTGCGAATGATATTTATCAGCTAGTTTCTGCGCCTTTGATTGCGCAATTACCGGCTGGTACGAGTATGATTGCAACGGATGTCGCGACTCCATTTTTTACACCGATAAAGCTAACCTTGGTTGCGTCTTCGTTTATCGCTATTCCTTGGGTGCTATACCAAGTATGGGCTTTTATTGCGCCTGGCTTGTATAAACATGAGAAGAAATTAATTGCGCCACTGGTGATTAGTAGTGCGTTACTGTTTTATCTGGGTATCGCTTTTTCTTATTTTATCGTGTTCCCTCTCGCATTCGAATTTTTTGCAGGCGTTGCGCCAGAAGGGGTAACCTTTGCCCCTGATATTAGCAGTTACCTTGATTTTGTCTTGAAGATATTTTTTGCTTTTGGTTTGGCATTTGAAATTCCAATCGCCACATTAGTATTATGCTGGACAGGTGCGACAACGCCTGACAGTTTACGCAAGAAACGTCCTTATATTGTGGTTGCTGCCTTTATTATGGGCATGTTATTAACACCACCAGACATTATCTCACAAACATTATTAGCCATCCCGATGTTGCTATTGTTTGAGTTAGGTTTATTATTTTCTCGTTTTTACGTTAAACAGGACGAGATAGAAGATGAAGAAGCAGGAACTGATTGATATTGGCGTTAATTTAACAAACGCTGCTTTTCACAACGATTTACCTGATGTTATTGAACGCGCCTCTGCCCAAGGGGTGCGTCGTTTAATTGTTACTGGCACGGATATCGCCGAAAGCCAGCTTGCCTATCAACTTACTCAAGATTACCCTCAACAACTTTATGCTACCGCCGGTATTCACCCACACGATGCACGTCATGCTACGGATGAAAGTTGGCAGCAAATTAGAACGTTAGCTCTGCACGACAGTGTTGTGGCTATTGGTGAGTGTGGTCTTGATTTTAACCGCGATTTTTCTCCCCGACCAATGCAAGAAGCCGCTTTTGCCAAGCAGTTAGAGCTTGCTGCAGAATTAAATATGCCAGTCTTTATGCATGAGCGCGATGCTAACGAACGCTTTATCGCGATCTTGAAAGAATATCGTTCTGCGTTACCCGCTGCTGTACTGCACTGTTTCACCGGTTCTGCGAGCGATCTTGCAGCCTGTCTAGAGCTAGATTTACATATTGGTATTACTGGCTGGATCTGCGATGAACGCCGCGGTGCGGATTTATATCAACTGGTACGAGACATACCTGCTAACCGGTTAATGTTAGAAACCGATGCGCCCTATTTATTACCCCGAGATTTGAAACCTAAACCAAAATCTCGCCGTAATGAACCTTGCCATCTACCGCACGTGGCTGAAACGATTGCCAGAGCGCGAGGTGAGGATATCGACACCTTACTTAGCCGTAGTTTACACGTGACGGAACAGTTTTTTCAGCTACCTAAGCTGTGAGCATTATCACTGCTTGCCACTTTATTTTTGTACTAGAGTAGACAAAACCGACTATTCAGTCTATTTTAATTGACTAACTAGTCGGTTTTTATATTGAGGTATGAATAGTATGAGCGTAGCGGAAATCAAAACAAATGATAGCGATAGTATTGCTGAAATTACAGCGATGGAGCAGGTCTTTACTTCCCAAAAACAAGCCTATTTAGCCCAGACTGAATGGGATCTTGCCGAGCGTAAAAAGCGTTTAACGCAATTTAAAGCCGCTTTTCTCGCGAATAAAGAGGCATTAGTGACAGCTGTGTCTGAAGATTATGGCCACCGTTCTCGTTACGATACTTTGATCGCCGATATTTTACCGACAGTAGCACAATTTAATTATACCCTATCGCGCTTAGCTAAGTGGATGAAACCGACCCGACGTAGTCCTGGATTATTATTAGCACCAGCAAGTGTCACTATCCATTATCAGCCTGTTGGTGTTGTTGGTATCGTCGTGCCTTGGAATTTCCCTATTAATTTGGCCATCGTGCCACTGATTACCAGTATTGCTGCGGGTAACCGGGCAATGCTTAAAATGTCGGAATTCACCCCGAAAACTAACCAAGTATTAAAGCAGATCATTACCTCGATATTTGATAGTAAAGACGTGAGTATTGTTGAAGGTGAAATGGCCTTGTCTGCTGCTTTTACTAAACTGCCTTTTGATCATTTATTATTTACTGGTTCGACAGTTGTAGGTAAACACGTTATGCGCGCCGCTGCCGATAACCTAACGCCCGTGACGCTTGAATTAGGTGGTAAGTCTCCTGTCATTGTTGCCCCTGATATTGATATCAAAGTCGCTGTTAATCGTATCATGCTGGGTAAAAGTTTAAATGCCGGTCAGATCTGTGTTGCGCCTGATTATATTCTTTGCCCACGTGCGAAAGTTGATGAGTTTGTTAGCGAATATCGCAATGAATTTAATCGTCGCTACCCAGCTGCAATGCAGAATGATGACTATACGAACATTGTAGATGATCGCCAATATGGCCGCCTTAAATCATGGTTAGAAGATGCGAAACAAAAGGGCGCCAAAGTTGAAACCATGCAAGATGGTAGCAGCTGTGACGATCAAAAGCATCGGATGCTACCGCATTTATTGTTAGAGACAAGTGATGATATGCAGCTAATGCAGGATGAAATATTTGGTCCATTACTGCCAATCTTGCCTTATGATTCGATTGATGATGCGATCGATTATATTAAAGCGCGTCCACACCCGTTAGCGTTATATATTATGAGTTTTGATCATGCGACTCAACAAAAAATTCAACGCGAGACTATTTCTGGTGGTGTCTCAATCAATGATACAATCATGCAGGTTGCAGCTGAAGATGCGCCGTTTGGGGGTGTCGGTTCAGCAGGTATGGGCCATTACCATGGTATCGAAGGTTTCCGTACGTTTTCAAAATCAAAAACGATATTGAAACAAGGTAAATTCCATTCAACGCGCTTTGTTCACGCACCCTATGGCAGTTTAATACAAAAGATAATTTTGAAATTTTTCTTGAGATAATATGACTAAATCAAAAAGAACACTGATCTTGGATGGCGCATTAGCGTTATTCACGATCAATGGTTTTCATGGTACCTCGACAGCGGCGATTGCCCGTGAAGCAAAAGTCGCTACGGGTACCTTATTTCATCACTTTGCGACTAAGGAAGCTTTAATCGAAGCCTTATATTTCGAAGTGAAAAAAGAATTTGCGCAGGCGCTGTTACAAAAAAATGACCCTGATTCACCCTTTCCATTAACGGATATCTGGGTTAATGGAGTGACTTGGTTAGTCAGTCAGCCACAAAAAATGGCGTTTATTCTATTGTGCAGCCATTCGCTGTATTTTGATAAAAAAATCCAATTGGCGATATGGCAAGAAGTGTTAGGCTTTTTTACCCAATTGCTTAATGCGGGTATTAAAAGTGGCACGGTTAAGGATTTACCTATTCCTTATCTACTCACCACCTGTGAAAGTATCCTCTTATCCACGGCGAGTTATGTGTATGCATTACCAGCGGTAGATCAAAAGGCTGCGATTAATTCGTCAATTAATGTAATTGTTGATGCTATTTCAGTACAAGGTGCTGATATTCACTTACTCACGCGGTAAGATAACCCCCTAACCAAGTACAAGCCGTACTTGGTTGCCCAATTCGTATTCCTACCTCGTAAGGAGATATCGTGAGTAAAACTATTCTAGGTGGCTTCCCAAATCGCCGCCCTCGTCGTAATCGTAAAAATGATTTTTCGCGTCGTTTAGTGGCTGAGCATCAACTAACTGTTAATGATCTTATCTATCCTATGTTTGTTCTGGAAGGTAATGGCCGTCGTGAAGCGATTGCATCGATGCCTGGTGTTGAGCGCTTATCGATTGATTTGTTACTTGAAGAAGCTGCTGAGCTTGTTGCATTAGGCATTCCGATGATAGCTATCTTCCCAGTAACGCCGTTAGATCAAAAAAGTTTATTAGCTGAAGAAGCATATAACGCCAATGGTTTAGCACAAAAAGCAGTGCGGGCATTAAAAGCATCGTTTCCTGAACTCGGAGTGATGACTGATGTGGCGTTAGATCCGTTTACGACACATGGCCAAGACGGCATTATCGATGATACGGGTTATATCCTTAATGACATTACCACTGATATCTTAGTTAAACAGGCTCTTTCTCACGCAGACGCTGGCGCTGATGTTATCGCACCCTCAGACATGATGGATGGTCGTATTGGCGCTATTCGTGCCGCGCTAGAAGAAGCCGGGCATGTGAATACCCAAATCATGGCTTACTCGGCAAAATATGCATCAAACTATTATGGTCCTTTCCGTGATGCGGTCGGCTCTGCGAGTAATTTAAAGGGCGGCAGTAAAGTCACTTACCAAATGGACCCGGCCAACTCAGATGAAGCGTTACATGAAGTAGCGATGGATATCGAAGAGGGCGCTGATATGGTCATGGTGAAACCGGGCATGCCTTATCTTGATATCGTCCGCCGTGTTAAAGATGAGTTTGGTGTACCGACGTTTGCTTATCAAGTGAGTGGTGAATATGCGATGCATATGGCTGCTATTCAAAACGGTTGGTTAAAAGAGCAAGAGTGTGTTCTAGAGTCATTGTTATGCTTTAAACGTGCAGGTGCTGATGGCATCTTAACGTATTTTGCAAAACGCGTTGCGATATGGCTGAAAGAAAATAAAGCTTAATTATCTTATAGCTGCTCTTTAGTTAAAGGTCAGCTATCAAAATGTAGATATAAAAAAACCGAGCTTTTATGCTCGGTTTTTCTTTTTTAGTTCGGCGTTATAGCTCTTGAATGTGTAATACTAAATTGTGTTTAGCTTGTAGCTTTTGCTCAATTTCTAATGCAGCTGCGCGCAGCGGGTGCTGTGATAACCAGTTTTTAGGCAGTGTTATTTGCAGACTGTTATCGTCTGCTAATACAAATGAAAATTCTGGGATAGTTCCGTCGGTACGACGTAGTGCTAACGAGTAAGATACTCTTAAAATACGGCATAACTGTAGGGCAACAGCGTAACTTAATGCTGACTGCTGTTCTAGTAAGGCTAAGTTGAGTTCATCGCGTTGGTTTATCAATAAAGCCGAAAGTAATTTTTTTTGGGCTTTGGTGAAACCTAGCATGTCAGTATTATCAATAATGTAAGCAGCGTGTTGCGGGGCTTTCTTATAATCAATGGAGAGACCAATCTCATGTAAGCTGCTGACGTAAGCAAGTAAAGGACCTGCTTGGGCATCATCTTCTGAAATAAGCATTTTACTTTGATCGAAGGCTTTTAATGCCGTACTTTTAACGCGGTGAGCTTGTTCTATGTCCAGTTGATGTTTCACCATCAAGCTATTCACGGTTTGTTGACGTACATTGTGACTGGCTCGCAGTCCGGTCATTTCGTAAATCACACCTTCTCTTAACGCGCCGCCAGCTAAAAACATATTATTAATAGCTAGGCTTTCAAATAACGCGGTAAGAATAGCTAAACCACTGGTGAAAACTGGCTTTCTATCGCTAGCTAAGCCTTTAATATTGAGGTTTTCAATATCGCCACAAGCAATGGCTTGTTGTTGGATCCGCTGTAGCTTTGCTAAGGTTATTTGTTCGTTTTCACCTTGTGCAACCATAATTTCTTGTAGGGCTTGGATGGTACCGGACGCACCGATACAGGTATCCCAGCCTAAGATTAAATACTTTTCTTGCTGAGGGGTCAACACCGCTTTGGCCGCATCAATTGCCTGCGTAAAGTTGTGTTGATTGAGCTTACCGTCGGAAAAGTAGTTATTTAACCAAGTAACACAACCCATTTTAAAGCTATAAAGTAACTTAGCTTGTGCTTGTTCACCAATAATGAGTTCAGTGCTGGCGCCACCAATATCGACAACTAAACGATTGCCTTGACCACTGCTGGTATAGGCAACGCCTTTGTAGATAAGTGCCGCTTCTTGTTCTCCGGAAATAATATTTACCGGATGTGCCAATATTTTTTCTGCCGTTGCCAGAAATATCGCTACGTTGTTGGCTAAGCGCAATGTCGCTGTGCCAACAATACGAATATTCGCAGTCGGAATATCCTGTAACTGTTCAGCAAACAAACTTAAACAATCCCAACCGCGCTGTAATGCCGCTTGATCAAGATTGTTGTCTGTATCAAGTCCGGCAGCAAGTCTTACTTTGCGTTTAACTTTAGCAACAGTTTGTAGGCTATTGTTAACTTCACGAACAACCAACATATGAAAGCTGTTTGAACCAAGGTCAACCACCGCATATAAATTTGACGAACTTTTTTTACTCACACTAATCACTTTATCTATAAACAAACTATTTAATTAATGGCTTTTGTTATGCGTATTATGCTGACGTTGGCCAGTGCGACGGGTTTTACTACGATCATTCATGGTGCGTGAATTACCTGGACGTGCACGTTTAGTGTGGATTGGTCGTGGTAAGTCCGTTAATAATGCGGTTTTATCGTAATGACAAACCGGGATCGCGTTTTCAATATATTCTTCAATCGCGGGTAAATTATAAATGTATTTTTCACACGCAAAACTAATTGAATGACCAGTTTCACCAGCACGACCAGTACGGCCAATACGGTGCACGTAATCACCACAATTATCGGGTAGATCGTAGTTAAACACATGACTTACTAATGGAATATGTAGACCACGTGCTGCTACATCAGTTGCCACTAGGATGTCTAATTTACCTTGGGTAAACTGTTCAAGAATACTGTTACGTTTCTTCTGCGGAATATCACCAGTTAACAAACCAACACGATGTTTATCTGCAGCAAGGTGGCCCCAGATCTCTTCGCATTTGTGTTTAGTATTGGCAAATACAATGGCACGGTCTGGCCATTCTTCTTCGATTAACGTTTGTAATAGCGCCATTTTGTCATCATTTGACGGGTGAAATAGCTCTTGAGTAATACTGCTGCCCGTTACTTTTTCTGCTTCTACAGTAACTTCTTCTGGTTCATTCATGTGCTGATAAGCAAGTTCACGAATATCCCAAGTAAAAGTAGCTGAAAACAGTAAGTTTAGACGTTGTTTTGGTTCAGGCATTTTACGCATAAGATAACGAATATCTTTAATAAAACCTTGATCTAACATGCGATCGGCTTCATCTAATACTAATGCTTCAACACCAGATAAATCCATTGCTCTTTGTTTTTCAAAGTCAATGATTCGACCCACAGTACCAATAATGATATCAACACCGTTGGCAAGGTTTTCACGTTGAATATCGTAGCTTTCACCACCATAAACCAAACCCATTTTAAGGCCTGTTGCTTTGGCAATTGGTATAGCGTCTTTATGAATTTGAATTGCAAGTTCGCGAGTTGGCGCTAAGATAATAGCGCGAGGCTTATTTTTTGGACGATCTTCAGCGACGGGTGTTTTCAATAAATGATGGAAAATAGCGGCTAAAAATGCAATCGTTTTGCCTGTACCTGTCTGTGCTTGACCGGCGACATCTTTACCTTGAATGGCAAATGGCAAGCTAAGTGCTTGAATTGGTGTACAATATTCGAAGCCTGACGCTTCTAACCCAGAAAGTACGTCGGCATTAAGGCCAAACTGGGAGAACTTATGTTCTGTAAGATGTTTTTTGCTCATTTAATTAGCATATCAGGTTAAGCTTGCATTAAGAACTTAAATCTATTGAAATAGGGCAATGAGTGCCACATATACGTAGTAACAAAATTATTTTTTATTGGAGTAATAAATGAGCGACAAAATTATTCAGCTAACCGATGCTGCTTTCGATACTGATGTTTTATATTCAGAATTACCTGTACTAGTTGATTTCTGGGCAGAGTGGTGTGGACCTTGTAAAATGATCGCACCTATCTTAAGCGAAGTTGCTGAAGAGTACGCAGGTAAAGTCACTATCGGTAAATTAAATATCGATCAAAACTCAGGTACGCCACCTAAATTTGGTATCCGTGGTATCCCGACTTTATTGTTATTTAAAAATGGTGCGGTAGCAGCAACTAAAGTTGGCGCATTATCAAAAGCACAATTACAAAGTTTTCTAGACGAAAACCTGTAACATGTAAAATACTGACGAGATTTTGTTCTTTAATCTCGTCAGTATGCTATTATTCAGTGGACGAATAAAATTATAAATGCTAATTTCATTGTGCGTTTATTGCTCTACGTGCCGAATCAGGTACATAATCAATGATCCAATCATTGATTCAATAACTCAAATTATGGATTCATTACTTAGTGAATGAACCACACACTCGATCATTGATTCAAACCCTTTATCCTTGGTTGACATCCCGTTACGCAAAGGTCGCATAAGCTCGAACTCATCATTATGAATTTAACCGAATTAAAAAACACACCAGTTTCTGAACTTGTAAAACTGGGCGAATCTATGGGTCTAGAAAATCTGGCTCGCTTAAGAAAACAAGACATCATCTTCTCCATCCTAAAAGCGCATGCTAAAAGTGGCGAAGACATTTTTGGTAATGGTGTTTTAGAGATTTTGCAGGATGGCTTTGGTTTCTTGCGTTCAGCAGACTGCTCTTATCTCGCCGGACCGGATGATATTTATGTATCGCCAAGTCAGATCCGTCGCTTTAACTTGCGAACGGGTGATACTGTCGGTGGTAAGATTAGACCGCCAAAAGATGGCGAACGCTATTTTGCCCTGTTAAAAATTGACGAAGTTAACTTTGACCGCCCAGAAAATTCTCGTAATAAAATCCTCTTTGAAAACCTTACTCCAATTCACCCGAATGAACGTCTTCGTTTAGAACGTGGTAATGGTAGTACCGAAGATATCACTGCACGTATTCTTGATTTAAGTGCACCGATCGGTAAAGGTCAACGTGGTCTAATTGTGGCACCGCCGAAAGCCGGTAAAACAATGTTATTACAAAACATTGCTTCTTCAATTGCATTAAATCATCCTGATGCAACATTGATGGTGCTTCTTATCGATGAACGTCCGGAAGAAGTAACTGAAATGCAGCGTTTGGTTCGTGGTGAAGTAATTGCTTCAACATTTGACGAACCAGCTAACCGCCACGTACAAGTAGCGGAAATGATGATTGAAAAAGCGAAGCGTCTTGTAGAACACAAGAAAGACGTGATCATCTTACTGGATTCTGTAACGCGTCTAGCTCGTGCTTACAATACAGTAACACCATCATCAGGTAAGATTTTATCTGGTGGTGTTGATGCCAATGCTTTACACCGTCCGAAACGTTTCTTCGGTGCTGCTCGTAACGTTGAAGAAGGTGGTTCTTTAACTATTATCGCAACAGCATTGATTGATACTGGTTCGAAAATGGACGAAGTAATTTACGAAGAATTTAAAGGTACTGGTAACCAAGAGTTACACCTGAATCGTAAAATTGCAGAACGTCGTGTTTATCCTGCGATTGACTTCACTCGTTCAGGTACGCGTCGCGAAGAATTATTAGCAGATAAAGTTGAGCTACAGAAAATGTGGATCTTACGTAAAATCATTCACCCAATGGGTGAGATTGATGCGATGGAATTCCTCATTGATAAACTGGCGATGACTAAAACGAATGATCAATTCTTCGAAGCGATGAAGAAACAAAAATCATAATCGTTTAGGCTAACGCCTGTGATTAATATTTAAAATAAGCGCCATACATTTTGTTTTTATAACAAGTGTGTGGCGTTTTTTTTGCCAAAAATAGCGTGGAACTGTTTATGAAATATAAAGATCTAAGAGACTTTATTGCTTTGCTTGAAAGTAAGGGTCAGCTAAAACGTATTAAACAAGAAATTGATCCGTACTTAGAAATGACAGAAATTTGTGATCGCACATTAAAAGCAGGCGGTCCGGCATTATTATTTGAAAACCCGAAAGGCCATACTATGCCGGTATTAGGTAACCTTTTTGGTACGCCAGATCGTGTTGCTATGGGCATGGGTCGAGAAAGTTTGAGCGAGTTACGCGAAGTGGGTCAGTGGTTAGCTTATTTAAAAGAGCCTGAACCACCAAAAGGTTTTAAAGAATTAATGGAAAAAGTGCCAATCTTTAAACAGGTATTGAATATGCCGACCAAAAGATTACGCAAGGCACCCTGCCAAGAAATTATCTTAACTGGTGATGACGTCGACCTAGCTAAAATACCCGTTCAACATTGTTGGCCTGGTGACGTCGCACCGTTAATTACGTGGGGTTTAACGATTACTCAAGGTCCTTACAAGAAACGCCAGAATTTAGGTATTTACCGTCAGCAAGTACTGAGTAAGAATAAATTAATCATGCGTTGGTTATCCCACCGTGGTGGTGCGTTGGACTTTAAAGAATTTCAGGAGCTACACCCAGGTGAAAACTACCCGGTATCAGTGGCATTAGGTGCTGATCCGGCAACTATTTTAGGTGCGGTAACGCCAGTGCCTGATTCTTTATCTGAGTATGCCTTTGCAGGTTTATTACGTGGTAGCCGTACTGAAGTGGTTAAATCTATTTCTAATGATTTAGAAGTGCCAGCGGGCGCGGAAATTATTTTAGAAGGTTATATCGCGCCGGGTGAAATGGCAGAAGAAGGCCCTTATGGTGATCATACTGGTTACTATAATGAAACTGATTCATTCCCTGTGTTTACTATCACCCACATTACCATGCGTAAAGATGCTATCTATCATTCTACTTACACGGGTCGCCCTGCGGATGAACCAGCTGTATTAGGCGTGGCATTAAATGAAGTCTTTGTGCCGATTTTACAAAAACAGTTTCCTGAAATTGTAGATTTTTATTTACCGCCAGAAGGCTGTTCGTACCGTATGGCTATTGTGACCATTAAGAAACAATATCCGGGTCATGCAAAACGCGTGATGTTGGGTGTTTGGTCGTTCTTACGTCAGTTCATGTATACCAAGTTTGTGATCGTGTGTGATGATGATATTAACGCCCGTGATTGGAACGATGTGATTTGGGCTATTACCACTCGCATGGATCCAGCACGTGACACGACTATGATTGAACATACGCCAATTGATTACCTCGACTTTGCTTCACCGGTATCGGGTTTAGGCTCAAAAATGGGCATGGATGCAACCAATAAATGGCCTGGTGAAACAGATCGTGAATGGGGTGAACCCATCGTAATGGACGAGAAAGTGAAACAACGAGTCGATGATTTATGGGACGAATTAGGGATTTTGTGATATAAATGAGCTAGATCATAAAAATTCGTGCTTGTCAGAGATTAAGTTTTAAAGGGAATGTATGTTAAGAATAAAGTGTGAAGTGACGTTATTAGAGTCTTATACAGATACTGTATTTAACGTGAAATTGAAGCCTGAACAGAAGGTGGATTTTCAAGCTGGACAATATCTAATGGTGGTCATGGCAGAAGATGACAAGCGCCCATTTTCAATTGCTTCTAGCCCAAGTAATGATGAAATTTTAGAATTGCACATCGGTGCATCAGAACAAAATTCATATGCAATGCAAGTTGTAGAAAGACTAAAATCAGGCTCTATTGAAATTGAGTTACCAGGCGGTAATGCCGGTTTAAGAGAAGACTCTGAACGTCCTCTGGTATTAATTGCTGGCGGTACTGGTTTTTCTTATACAAAATCTATTTTAGAGCGTGCGGTTGAAGTTAGCCAACGTCCAATTTCATTGTACTGGGGCGCACGCGAAGAATCGCACTTATATGCATTTTCACTCGCACAAGAATTAGCGGATGCGCATCCACAGGTAACGTTTATTCCTGTTGTTGAATCTGCTCCAGAGCAATGGTCTGGCAAAGTAGGTCAGGTTCATCAAGTGGTAATGGCAGATGTTGCTGATTTAGCGGGTTGTGATATTTATATCGCGGGTCGTTTTGAAATGGCGGGTGCGGCACGTGCTGATTTTGCACCGCTTGGTGTGAAAGATCATTTATATGGCGATGCATTTGAATTCATTTAAGCAATACTAACTGCCGGTAACCATGTATTGATAATGATGCATTGGTCATAATGCACTGGTAATTAGATATTCTTAATCATGTATTCATTAATAATGAACTCGTAATAAAAAAGCCGCAACATCTGTTACGGCTTTTTTATTATCTTCGGTTTTATCACGTCTCACTAAGCTTGCTGGTGATAGCTCAAGCTTTGTTTGTATGTGGTATTGGCTTCGTTAACACGGCCTAATTTCTCATAGGCTTGCGCAAGCGCAACATAAGCAAATGTTGACGGTGATTGGCTAATACCTTGGCTTAACTCTTCAACAGCTTCGCCCCAGCGTCCTTCCTTCACCATTAACTGACCAATACATACCGCTAATAACCCTGAACCTTCACGACTCTGTTGCAGGCGTTTAAGACGTTCGATTAAAGCATGGTAATCCGTTAGATTTAACTTTGGTGTTAGACTGACTAATTCAGGATAAAGTTCGTTACCGAGTGCATCCATAATGAGCAGGTAAGCAGACTGGTCATCATTACGAGCCATCAGCAGACTCGCTGTTTCAGCTAAATAGCGGCCATCATGTTTCAGTGTTTTCGGCAGTGAGCTCCACGTATCAAGTAAGCCAGTGCTACCTTGTTGCTTTGCTACTTCACCTAAATGTTGGAAATGACTGTTTTTACGTAATTCATCGGCTTCATTTGCGGTCAATAATTTTTGTTTTTGCAGTGCTGAAATAATGCTGAGTAATTGACTCCATTCTTTTCTTTCAATGCATACATTTTTAAATAAGGCTAACACCACTTTATTTTTGGGATGTTTATCGTGTAATACCGATAGCGATGCAAATGCTTGCTCAAATTGTTGTTGTTCGACTTGTAATTTAGCTTGTGTCAGTTCGACGGCAAAGGTGTCTTTATGGGCATTTTGGTGTGCTAATAATAAATACTCATCACGCTTTGCTTCGTTACCAAGGCCTTGTGCAGACTGTGCCGCAGCAAGGTAGTTTAATACTGGTACTTGTGCTTTTTTAGCTGCTTTTAAAGTTAAGGTTTCGGCTCTTTTAAAATCACCACTGGCCAGTGCTAAGATACCTTTTTCGGTTTGTATTTTAGCGCGAGCTTGATGATAACGATTAAACCAACCTAAGCTGTACGTCAGCCTATTGATTAATGCTTCGATCGCTAATAACGTAAAGTAGAAACCAATGACCATGACCACGGCGCTACTCACCGTTGCATCAATGATATAGTCTCCAGCGGCAATCATCACATAACCTTTATTACCCATTAAATAAGGGGCCGCTATTGCACCTGCAAGAAGCAGCGCGATTAATACTATAAATCTAACCATTTTCTGCCTCCGCCTATTCAGTGTCAGTGTTATTTGCTAATGAATTGATTTTTCGATCTCTAATCGTCGTTTGAATCAATGCTGCACTATTTAATTTAGTTGGGTATGTTGTGGTAATCGTCACTTTACTGAGACTGTCAAGACTCGTTAACATACTTTTTGTTGCGGGCTGGTTTACATCGTAATAGCGCTTGATCCAAGCTTTAGCCGTTTTTAGCGCCTGGGTAAATTTAGCTTGGTCTTGACGATGTACGGCTAACTCAGCTTGCAGTAATTGAGTTTTTAAATTTTCAGTTAAATACCAAGCCGTTTGTGGTGATAGTAGCGCCTCAACCGAGTTATCTTGACGACGAATGGTAATAAAGTTATCACTGAATGATTGCCATGACTTGGTTAGATTCGCTTGCCAGTCAGCACTATCACTCGACAGTTGCGTCTCAGATGCCACGACTTCAGGGCGGGTAAAACCGGCTAATGCTAAGCTATCAACTTGTTCTGCTTGGATCGCCAATTTTAACGCTAAACCATCATGGTCAATACGCGGTAATTTAGTCAATGTGGCAATGTCTTGCTCAATGACTTTACGCAGTGGTAATAAACTTGGATCGTTTAATTGTGTTAGGCGGCGGCTTGCTGATGACAGCAGCGCTAAACTGGTATCAATATCTTGTTCTAGTGCAATTTTACGCCCAGCGATACGAATTAAGTATTCTGCTTCTGCTAACATCCATTCATTAGGATTACGCATTTTCAGATTAGCGATTGCCAGCTGTACTGTTTCTAATTGCGCAGCGGTTAATTTTTCGCTGTCTTGGATCTTAGCCAGTTGTTGTGTGGTTTGTGTTAGTTGGCTAGCCACGACTTGCTTGTCTTCGCTTAATTGCAGACGTAATGATTGCTGGCTATCTTTTTGATCTTGCAACTGTGCTCGTAGTTTCGACAAAACTTGCTGCTGTAGCTGGTTTTGTTGATGACTATGATAATAAAGACCAGCACCTAGACCTAGCGTTAATAATATCGCGATTGCTCCAGTGATCACTCCGGCTTTACTGGATGATTTCTCTTGTGTTGCAATCGCATTTGAGGTGTCAGTAGTGCCTTTATTTGTTGTTTTAGTATCGGCACTTTGACTATTATTCTTGTTGTTTGTCATTTAGCTTATTCCTATCTGCATATCCAATTGCTTAACAGCATTAAATAATGAATTATTTGATGCACCACTAGCAATGGTGACGTGTGCTATTCCTAACTCATGAGCAAGTGCTGCTATTCGAGGGCTCGGAACAATAAAGTGTAAGTTCAGGATCCAAGGTAACGCCGTGTAGGGTATTGTTTTTATCAGGTTACCGAGTATTTCACCGCTAGTGATAATAACACTATTAATCGCGAATTGTTGCCACTTATTAATCAACATTTCCTGATCGTAATCCGGTACAGTACGTTGATAAACTTCACAATATGTCACGTTTGCGGTTCGTCTTCTTAGATCTTCAGCCATGGTTTCGCGACCACCATTACCGCGAAGAATGACGATGTTTTTGTTGGCGAGGGATACGTTGGCGAATAGTTTTAATACCCCTTCGCTATCATGTGAATCGGGTATTTTTGCGTGCCGTATACCGTATTTTTGCCAGCTTTTTGCAGTCGTTGGACCCACTGCTATATAGTTAATTTGCTGTGGCCAAGCTTTATTATCGAGTATTAAACTTGCATTGGCATAATTTACCGCATTATCGCTTATGGCAATAATATAGTCATCAGACTGTAAATTTTCCAGTAATGGACTGACTTTATCAAATTGTTGCCCTGCGGAAATATCGATAAACGGACAACATAAAGCTGCCCCATTGGCAGCCTCAATTTGACGAGCAAGTTGCTCGCCTTTTTCATGTGGGCGAGTTATGAGCGCCCTGATTTTCATGCGTCTGCAGTATTGTAAACTTCAGTTAAAATTTCTTTTGCACCTTGCGCAAGTAGGGTATCAGCAAGTGCTAAGCCTAATTGACGGGCATTTTTACGATCGCCACGAATTTCAGCGCGGATCACTTCAGTACCATCTGGTTTACCAACCAGGCCACGTAACCAAAGTTCATCACCGTCGATTAGTGCATAACTACCAATTGGCACCTGACAACCACCTTCAAGCGCTAAGTTCATTGCGCGTTCAGCCCATACTCGATCACTGGTTAAAGCGTGGTTTAATGGCGCTAATATTGCCTTTACACGTTCATCATCAATGCGACATTCAATGCCAACAGCACCTTGGCCAACAGCTGGTAGACTTTGCTCTGGTTCAATATAACTGGCAATACGGTATTCCATATCCAAGCGTTTTAGACCTGCAGCGGCGAGGATAATCGCATCATAATCTTTGTTATCCAGTTTTTTTAAACGGGTGTTAACGTTGCCACGTAAGTTCATAATTTTTAAATCAGGACGAGCTTCGCTTAACTGACATTCACGGCGTAAGCTGCAGGTACCAACGATTGCACCTAGTGGTAATTCTTCAATTTTGCTATAAGTATTTGAAACAAATGCATCACGTGGATCTTCACGTTCACAAATGACTTCTAAACCCAAGCCTTCTGGAAATTCAACTGGTACGTCTTTCATTGAATGCACGGCAATATCTGCACGGTTCTCAAGCATTGCCACTTCAAGTTCTTTTACAAAAAGACCTTTACCACCCACTTTTGCTAACGGCGTATCTAAAATTATGTCACCTTTGGTTACCATGGGAATAAGTTCCACGGTAAGGTTTTGATGGAGCGATTCTAGACGTGCTTTTACATATTCTGCTTGCCACATTGCCAGTGGACTTTTACGGGTTGCAATTCTTAGTGTTTCAGTAGCCATGATATTTCCAAATTTAACTAGATTGACTAAATATTAACAGATTTCATTGATTAATGGTTGATCTAAGATGGGGTTATTTAGAAAAAGGAGGGCGGTTTAAAGTGAAGTATTGATGTGGCTAGCGGAGGGATAATAGGGCTATCATCAAATTGCAGATATAAAAAAACCTCGATAAACGAGGTTTCTTTATTTATTCTTGTAAGAAAGTGGTGGGCTGTGAAGGATTTGAACCTTCGACCAATTGATTAAAAGTCAACTGCTCTACCAACTGAGCTAACAGCCCCCGTAGTCTTTCTTTTATAGTTTTACGTCTTATAACGTAACACCACAATAAAGTGGTGGGTCCTACTGGGCTTGAACCAGTGACCCTCGCCTTGTAAGGGCGATGCTCTCCCAACTGAGCTAAGGACCCACATTATTTTTTAGCGATAGTTGTGGCTATCGTATAAACTGGTTGCGGGAGCAGGATTTGAACCTACGACCTTCGGGTTATGAGCCCGACGAGCTACCAGACTGCTCCATCCCGCGACAATGCTGTTGTATACTGTTTCTCTAATAGTAAGAAAGAACAGTAAGAAAGTGGTGGGCTGTGAAGGATTTGAACCTTCGACCAATTGATTAAAAGTCAACTGCTCTACCAACTGAGCTAACAGCCCCCATAGTCTTTCTTTTATAGTTTTACGTCTTAAACGTAACACCACAATAAAGTGGTGGGTCCTACTGGGCTTGAACCAGTGACCCTCGCCTTGTAAGGGCGATGCTCTCCCAACTGAGCTAAGGACCCACATTATTTTTTAGCGATAGTTGTGGCTATCGTTTAAACTGGTTGCGGGAGCAGGATTTGAACCTACGACCTTCGGGTTATGAGCCCGACGAGCTACCAGACTGCTCCATCCCGCGACAATACTGTATTATAAAGAAAGTGGTGGGCTGTGAAGGATTTGAACCTTCGACCAATTGATTAAAAGTCAACTGCTCTACCAACTGAGCTAACAGCCCCCGAATTCTTTCTTCATAGTAAATCCCGTTACTTATCTTATAAAAGATATAACCAGACTTAATATATGGTGGGTCCTACTGGGCTTGAACCAGTGACCCTCGCCTTGTAAGGGCGATGCTCTCCCAACTGAGCTAAGGACCCCATACTTTCGATTAACATTGGTAACGTTGTTTTGAAGCAGCGCCCCTAATCGAGGAGGCAGATATTATCCAGATCCAATTCGTTATGCAACCCCTAAAGCAAATATTTTATTTAAATTGTTGAGTTGCGATCTTTTTTACTTCTTTTTGTTTACAAAATGTGCGGTGATCGTTTGTGCCAGCCGAATTTCTAATAATAGAGAACAAATTTATGAACGGCCACAATACTTGTGAAGCAACTATTTAGATGGTTTTAATCGACCCTCAAGCTTATCCATTTTAATAATGTGACTATTTTGGCGCTATAAGTTTACCATTATCTAGAAAACTGTTAGCATCATCACACTTCTGTGCCCGTCATATAAGTGATTTTTTAATGTTTAAAAGTCACTTAATAGTAAGCATGGTTTTCCTCATTTAAGGTTTTATTTTGCAGAATAAAATTGTTGAACTGAAGCAAAAAGCTAAGTTGTTTAATCAGCTTAGACTTGATCGTGCCTTGTCTATAATGGATGATAATGGCCGTGAAGTGACAGCTATTTTACCTCTTTTACTGCATTGTAATCACCCAAACCTACCTGTTTATCTCGATACAGCGGTGCCATATGGTATCTGTTTATTTACCCCCGATGAGCAACAGCAAGATTATTTAACCGCCTTAAATGTCGAATTAGTTGATGATGAATGTACCACCTGTTCGCCTATATACAGTTTATATGCCATGGGCAGTACCGGCTCTATCGGTCAGAATTGGCGTAGTGATCTGGATATTTGGGTTTGTCATGATCCAGTCATGAGTGCGGAACAAGCTGATTTATTAGAGCAGAAGTGCACGCTAATAACGGCGTGGGCTGAAACTTATCATGTAGAAGTTAATTTCTTTCTGATTGCCGAAGATAAGTTCCGAAAAGTAAATAATGCGGTGATGACAAAAGAAAGTTGTGGCAGTGCCCAACACTTTCTTTTGTTAGATGAATTTTATCGCAGTGCCTTACGGATCGCGGGTAAACCCAGCCTATGGCATATTTTACCGGTTGAATTTGACAATAATTATGATGATTATGTTGATGAATTGGTTGCCGATGGCGTACTTGATCGTAGCGAGTGGGTTGATTTAGGTGGTTTTCCACGTATTCCTGCTGAAGAGTATTTTGGTTCTGCATTGTGGCAGCTCTATAAAGGTATCGATTCTCCTTATAAGGCGGTATTGAAAACCTTATTAATGGAAGCTTACTCAGCTGAATACCCAAATAACCGTTTATTATCGCAAATAATGAAAGAAAACTTTCAGTTGGCATCTTCACAACAACTAGCTTCTTCACAGCAATTGGCATTATCACACGATACCTATTACCAGATTTTAATTAAAGTAACGGCTTATCTCGAAAAAATAGGCGATAACGCCCGTGTAGATTTATTACGTCGTTGTTTTTACTTGAAAATGTTTAGTGGTAATTGCGCTGCTGAAAAACTGGCGCGTCCAGAATGGCATCGCACGTCTGTTGCTGAAGTCATTAGTGAATGGCATTGGCATCCTGATCGTATTGCCCATCTTGATAACCGCGACAATTGGAAGATTGAACAGGTGCAAGAAGCGCATCCTGAATTATTGGATGCGATGATGAAGGGTTACCGTAATCTGATTGGTTTTGCTCGTCGCAATAATATCAGTGAATCGATTAATCCAGCAGATATCGGTATTTTATCGCGTAAGTTATATGCCGCGTTTGAATCTCTGCCGGGTAAAGTGACTTACATTAATCCGCAGATCTCGCCTGATTTATCCGAACACCAGCTCAGTTTTGTGCAAGTCCCCGATGGCCGCTTTAATAATGCCGGTTGGTACTTATATAACTCGTCGTTAGAGCCAATGCAGATTGTTGGTCGTAAACCTCTAGAGCATAACGGCTACCTCAGTAAATTGGTGGCCTGGAGCTACTTTAATGGCTTGATGGCTGATAAAACTCAGGTTGATATTTTTAACCAAGATTCAGATATGAATAGCGATGTGTTGAATTCATTCTGCAAAGATCTTAAAAATAAATTTCCGATCAATGCCAAACCCGCTTCTAATCAAGCATTGAGCCGTCCTTGTGAAATCCGCGATTTATCTATATTTCTGAATTTAGAACATGATCCGACGAACCATTGGGGTGGTCGTATTATTGAATTCGATACTAATACCAGTGATGTATTCTCGTTTGGTGATTGTAAAGCCTGCTTAGTGGGTAGCATCGATTTGATTTATCGTAATTCTTGGAATGAAGTACGGACACTGCATTTTTCTGGTGAAGAGCGTATTGTTGATGCGTTAACCACCATCATGGGAAAAATGCATCAAGATGCGACAGAACCTGATTCTATTAAGGTGTTTTGTTATAGCCTGCATTTTCGCGGTCTGATCCGTCACAGTTTCGAACGTTTGGTGCGTGACTGTATTAGTACTAGATTACAACGTGATAAAGATCAGATTGTTAAAATGCTGACCATTAGTGATGAGCGCTTTGGTATTTATTTTGAACGCCGTGGCGTGTCTATCCGTAAACTCGAGAGTTCGCTGGATCTGTACAACCATATCTCAGAGCGTAAGTTAGAGCAGATGCCATTACGAATTGATAAAACTACCACAGCTGAAGGTACGCCTTTGGCGGTTGAATCGCATTCATCAGAAGGCTTAGTACAATTCTTTTTTGAGAATTATAAAAACGGTTTTAACGTTTATATCGTTGATGAAGCTAACCGGGTAGAAACGTATCAACATTTAAGTGGCAATAAAGATGAGTTAATTAAAGGTGTGCATCGTTTTTATACCAATTCTCAAGAAGAATCGCGTAACGAAGGTACCTTTGCTAATTTCAACTTACCGCAGTTTTACGATATCGTCTATTCTGAAAATAAAGAATTAGAAGTCATTCCTTACGTATCGGCGAAATAGTCCCGCATTGTATATCAATCATTGTCACCTATTAGGTGATTTTATTGAAAACGACAACTTTTAGTTTTTAATTCGATTTTACACTGTAAGACATTGACCATTTTAACTGTAAGACTTTGATATTTTATTGTTGTGGGCTTATTCGTTTTCAGCCATGTGATACACCTTGTCATTGCTTTTAAGTTATTGATATTAAGATTGTAAATTTGTTTTGTGACCTAGATCTTGTATTTTTTATGCAAAAAAGTCGATTTATGCATTGCAGCAAAATGGGATTTCTCTATAGTAGGTATCCGTAAGGACGCAGACGTAGTTGGTAAGGATTACTAACTAGATATGGATTATCGAATAGGATTTACCACAGGATGTGGTCGCAAGGAAAAATCTTCAGGATGAAGATGTGATGGACACTCAACGGATATGAGTATAAAGGACACCTCCAGGATGGAGAGGAAATAAATCGGCTTGATTTATTGTACCAGGATGGTAATAAAAAATACCCGATGGATTGGGAGTTAAACCTAAAGGACATTAGGTAAGTCAATTTGCAGGGAGCAAAATTAGTTCAAGGATTGGGCTACACGACTATTTAAGGACGGCATTTATGCCGTCCTTTTCTTTATCCGCTGTTTTATTTTCACGTCTATTTTCAACGTTTCGCCAAGTGTTTGCCTTGCTGGTTTTTTGTACAATTCCTTGCAGGTATGGTGCATTTATGCCCATCTATGTTTAGCGCTCTTAACAAGGCTTATCGTAATCGCTGTTGAACATTCGGCTACGACTCAATTTGATTCTTTTTATCTTTACTACAGCGCTATTATCCAGCTTAAAATCGCCATTTGAATCATGTGTTTTCATTTCAATTTAGTCCTGTAATAGTGTTAGGTATGAGCTGCATGTTGGTAGTAATCTAAGGCTAATTCGAGCAAGAGATGAACATAATGAAGACCACCGATAACAAATTTATAGAAACCGATTTTAGCGAACAAGACCTTGAATCGATGATTTTTACACGCTGTGCCTTTTACCGTTGTGATTTTAATCATGCCCAGTTAAGTGATGCTGAGTTTGTTGATTGTAAATTTATCGAGCAAGGGGATATCAGCGGTTGCTGTTTTGATTATGCTGACTTGAAAGGCGCGAGTTTTAAAAATTGCGATTTAAATATGAGCCGGTTTATTGGTGCTGAGTGTTTTGGTAGTGAGTTTCGTGGCTGTAATTTAAAGGGCGGCGATTTTAGTCGTGCCAGTTTTGCTAATTATATTACCCAAAAAATCTTCTTTTGTTCTGTTTATATAACGCAATGTAATTTGAGTTATGCCAACCTTGCTGATCAGCGGTTGGAAAAATGTGAGTTGTATGAAAACCGCTGGACCGGCTGTAATTTAGTCGGCGCCTCATTACAGGGTTCTGATTTGAGCCGCGGTGAGTTTTCTCAAGAAAGCTGGTCGCAGTTTAATCTTCAGTATTGTAATTTAAGTCACGTAGATTTAACCGGTCTCGACCCGAGACAGGTTAATTTGTACGGTGTGACGATTTGCAGCTGGCAGCAGGAACAACTATTAGCGCCTTTTGGATTGATTATTAGTGGTGATTAATAAGGTAGAGTGATCTCGATCACAAATAAACAGCTGCTGATTTACAGGATACTGAAGATGAGTTTATCCACTTAAATTGACGTGTAAGAGATCGACTATTCATGCTCAGAGACATAGTACTTATATTCAGGGGTGATCCTCGGGTGTGAAGATATTTATTGCTGCTACTTTACTGCTTAAAGCCTATTCTCACGGTATTTATAGCAATTTTCACTGGAGAATTCGTGTCGTGGCAATAATTTAATTTTTTTTATCGCTATCTATTGTTTTTAGGTTTGTTATATTTGTTTCCAGAGAAGCAGGAAGCTCATCAGGATGATGACTTGGCCCTCTACTGAAACCGCAAGGATGTGGTGGATTACAAGGATAGCACTCACGGATTTTGAGTGAATAAAGGACACCTCCAGGACGGAGATGAGAAACAGGTTAGGATGACTTGTTAGGCTAGGATTGCCAAAGGAACAACTCAAAGGATTGGGGAAAAGTAAATCACCTAACGGATTAGGTAAAAACGTCTAAGTGCAGGGAGCACAATAAGTTCAAGGATATGAGCTATTACGACAACGTAAAAAGGCCGCATTAGTTATCTAGTGCGGCCTTTTTCTTTGCTTAAAATTTAGCAATTAGCTAAAGCATACCAATCACGTCTATTTACGTCATTGGTAGCATTGCATACTAGAAGTTAACGTCTTCACCGCCCTGATTTTTAACCGCGTCGGTCAATACCACAGATAAAGACTGCTGCGTGCGATTATCAATCCACACATCATTGTTAAATTCAAAGTGATGGCCATTGGCTTTTGTTGCTACCCAAAGCTGATGTAATGGTGCTTGTTTGTTCAAAATGATTTGCGAACCATCACGGCAGTATAGAGTCAAAATACTGTTGCTGTTTTCATAATCGAGCTCAACATCACTGTCATCAATGATCTCTTCAAAGCTAATTAATAGTTCATCTACTTGTTCGTGGAATTCTGAATCAGTCATTTTTTATTAATCCTATTGCTTTTAATTTTGTCAGTGCGATTATAAGGGATAGAATTAATTTATCATTGAGTCGGTTATGAGCCAAGCAAGAAAAACAACATTTATTACATTAGCCTTTCTATTTAGTGCTGGCTTACTGAGTGGTTGTGGTATTTCAGGTCCTTTATATGCACCTGGAACGGGACCTGATGCGGCGAAAGCCAAGCCAAAACAGGTAACAACACAGACAGCGACAAGTGTTGATAACAATACCGCGAGTGAGACGCCAAACGCTGCAGCAGAATAAACAAGCATTGTTGCATGATCGACAATGAATGGATGTGTTTACGAATTAAAGAAAAGGAATAGAGCATTGGATTATTTTAATTATCAGGATGATGGCCAGTTATTTGCGGAACAGTGTGCGATTGCAGACGTTGCAGAAAAATTTGGTACGCCAACATATGTATATAGCCGAGCGACAATTGAACGCCATTGGCACGCATTTAATGATGCTGCTGGTGAGCACCCGCACTTGGTTTGTTATGCGGTAAAGGCTAATTCGAATATTGCAGTGCTTAACGTGATGGCGCGTTTAGGATCAGGTTTCGATATTGTCTCAGGTGGCGAATTGTTACGAGTGATAGCGGCGGGTGGTGATCCAAGCAAAATAGTGTTCTCGGGTGTCGGTAAAACCATCGCTGAAATTAATTTAGCACTCGATCATCAAATTCATTGTTTTAATGTTGAATCGACATCTGAGTTAGAGCGCATTAATGAAATTGCGTTAAGCCGAGGTGTACAAGCGCCAATATCTATCCGCGTTAACCCGAATATTGATGCCGGTACGCATCCATATATCTCTACCGGTTTAAAAGAAAACAAATTCGGTATCGACATCGATCTGGCTGAAGGTGTTTATCAAGCGGCCAGCAAAATGCTGGGTATTAAATTAAACGGCGTTGATTGCCACATTGGTTCTCAATTGACTGAATTATCACCGTTTCTAGAGGCGGTAGATAAGTTGTTGGTATTAATTGATAAATTGTCAGCACAAGGCATCGTGCTAACGCATCTTGATGTCGGCGGCGGTTTAGGTGTGCCTTATGAAGGCGAAACGCCACCATTGCCAGCGGAATATGCACAGGCATTAAAAGATAAGTTAGCGGGTCGTAAACTGGCGCTTATTTTTGAACCGGGCCGTGCCATCATGGCTAATGCCGGTATTTTGGTGAGTAAAGTTGAATATATTAAACTTACTGAACATAAAAACTTTGCTATCGTCGATGCGGCAATGAATGATCTGATTCGTCCAGCGCTATACAGTGCATGGCAAGCGATTGCGCCAGTGAATAAATCATTAGTGCGTGAATCTCGCAATTATGACGTGGTTGGTCCTATTTGTGAAACTGGTGATTTCTTAGGTAAGAACCGTGATTTAACCATCGCTATGGATGATTATATTGTTGTACGCTCTGCCGGTGCATATGGCTCAACCATGAGCTCTAACTATAATTCTCGTAGTCGACCTGCTGAAGTGATGGTTGATGGTGATGTGGCGCATTTAATTCGTCGTCGAGAAGAACTGGCTGAGATCTGGAAAGACGAAGCGATTTTACCTGCACAGTAGTATTTACCTACAGAATGAAATAAGGGTTACAGGTTCATATGTTTATACAGTTTTCAAAAATGCACGGTTTGGGTAATGATTTCATGGTTGTTGACTGTGTGACCCAAAATGTATTTTTTAATAATGACAATATCCGTCGTTTGGCGGATCGAAATACCGGTATTGGCTTTGATCAACTGTTAGTGGTCGAAGCACCTTATGATCCTGATCTTGATTTTCACTATCGTATTTTTAATGCCGATGGCAGCGAAGTGGAGCAGTGTGGTAATGGCGCGCGCTGTTTTGCTAGTTTCGTGCGTCATAAAGGTTTAACCAATAAAAGTAAAATCTCGGTAAGTACTAGCTCAGGTAAGATCACGTTACAAGTGGAGTACGATGGTCAGATCACGGTGAATATGGGGGTGCCTGAATTAGCCCCTGATAAAATACCATTCCGTGCCAAGCAGCAGGAAAAAACCTATATTTTACGCGCCTTAGACAGCACGGTGTTTTGTGGTGCTGTGTCTATGGGCAACCCACATTGTGTCACGTTAGTCGATGACATCGATGCGGCGCCGTTGGCCGATCTTGGTCATGCGATCGCTCATCATGAACGTTTTCCTAACCGTGTTAATGCTGGTTTCATGCAGGTATTGTCACCGGAACATGCCAAGTTACGGGTATATGAACGTGGTGTCGGTGAAACACGTGCGTGTGGCACTGGTGCTTGCGCGGCAGCGGTTGTCGGTCAATTACAGGGGAAACTCGGTCAAGATGTGTGTATGGAACTGCCTGGCGGTAAATTACAAATATCATGGCGCGGTCCTGGTACACCGGTCTTTATGACTGGTCCTGCAACACTCGTTTACGATGGACAAATAAATATATGAGCGACGTTGCAGCGTCGATGTTAATCGCGGAACCGTCGGTGCTAACAGAGCAAGATGTGATTGCTTTTCTGCAGGCGGATCCGGATTTCTTTGTGCGTAATAATGATTTAGTCGACTCCCTACCGATATCGCATGGTGCGCAAGGCAGTGTGTCTTTGGTTACCTTGCGATTAGAACGTCAGCGTCAACGTATTGCCGAACTAGAACAACAGTTACAACAGTTAGTGGCTATTGCCGCTGACAACGATAAATTATTTCGTATCTATGCAGATATTTATACCGCCTTGTTTAATTGCACTTCAGTGATGCAAATGCAGCGTATTCTGGTGACGAAAATTCAATCGCAATTGCCTTTAGCTGCGGTTAATTTACATCTTAATGAAGCTTACTTTCATCTTAAATCACAATATCTGCCGCTGGCTATTTCAGCGGGACAGTTAGTGCGCATGCGTCAGCAGCAATTTGCCGGTGGTGACCATTACTTTGGTCCTGTGGCAGGTGTCGATAAAGCCCTGCTGTTTGGCCAAGATGCCTTGGTTAACTCAGTGGCCTTAATGGCACTGGGTGAGCGTGGCGAATATGGTTTACTCGCTATCGGTAGTGCCAACGCCGATCATTACCAAGCGGGCATGGATAACTTGCTGTTAGGTCAACTTTGCCGCATTATCTCTACCCTGTTACCGCAACTGATGCCTTTACGTGACAACGCCATCAAAAAATAATATCGCCGCAGGTAGTGACCTACCTGCACCGTGCGATCTACCTGTACAATTGCTTAAACCGATTGAACGGTTTTTACGTTATATCACCAGTGAGCGCCAATTGAGTCTGCATACTGCGCGTAACTATCGCCGTCATCTGACCTTATTCGCCGAGCAAATGCTGACATTTCCGCTCACGGAATGGCGTGCGCTTGATGCATCCCAAGTACGTAAGTTAGCGACTTTAAATCATAAGTTGGGTTTATCGCCGCGCAGTCTGGCGACAAAATTATCCGCCTTGCGCAGTTTTTGTGATTATTTGGTACTGCAAGGTGATTTGAGTGCCAACCCTGCTAAAGGTGTATCAGCCCCCAGACAACATAAATCATTACCCAAAAATCTGGATGTCGATGAAATTAATCAATTACTCGCGGTTTCCAATGCAGAAGAAAAAGATGCTCCGTTTTTAGTGCTGCGTGATAAAGCCATGATGGAGTTGATGTATTCGGCGGGTTTACGGTTAGATGAACTGGTTAATTTAGATTTAAAAGACGTTAAACTAAGTGAAAAAACCATGCGCGTGATTGGTAAAGGCGATAAACAGCGTCAGTTACCTATCGGCAGTGTCGCGATCACCGCATTAAAAGCATGGCTGAAAGTACGCTGTGAATATGCTGATAGCGCGCAACCGGCATTATTTGTCAGTCAGCTGCGCCGTCGGATCTCACATCGTAGTGTGCAAAGCCGTATGGCGAAATGGGGACAACAACAAACACTCACCAGTCATGTGCATCCGCATAAATTACGCCATTCATTTGCCACCCATATGCTCGAATCCAGTGGCGACTTACGTGCCGTACAAGAATTATTAGGGCATGCTAATATCAGTACCACGCAGATCTACACCAGTTTAGATTTTCAACATCTAGCTAAGGTATATGATGCTGCGCACCCTCGCGCAAAGAAAAAGAACAGAGAGGATTGATGAAATTCTATCGACGATTACAACAGATTAAAGCCATGAGTTTCGATCTTGACGATACCTTATATGATAACGGTCCTGTGGTGCGCCGCGCCGAGGCTTGGATGCACATGCATTTACGCAGCCAATATCCACACATTACGCATTTAGATAACAATGCTTGGTTGCTATTAAAGCGCCAGGTTATGCATCAACAACCGAGCTTGGTACATGATGTCAGTGCGATGCGCATTGCTTGCTTAACCGCATTATTTTTACGTCATGGTTATAGTGAACAAGACGCGCGCTTTGTTGCCGAAGATATTTTTACGCAAGTACTGGCCGTGCGCAGTGACTTTGTCGTACCTGAAAATACTTTTGCGGTGTTATCTGAACTGGCGAGTAAAGTCCCGTTAATTGCAGTAACCAATGGCAATGTCGATACTGATAAAATTGGCCTAACGCCGTTCTTTACTGCAGTGATAAAACCGGGCAATGGCTTGAGAATGAAACCCTATCCGGATTTATTTACCCTTGCGGCAGAAACCTTAGCATTACCACCTCAACATATTCTCCATGTTGGTGATCACCTTAAGTCTGATGTGGCTGGTGCAATCAGCAATGGCTTTATGTCAGCTTGGTTTAATGATCAACAACAATCGTTAATGACCAGTAACAAAAGCAGTCATTTACCCGATATTGAAATAACGCACTTGGATGAATTAACAAGCCTGTTATAATCCTTTTATTCTACTGATTAAATATACAGTCTAAGGTGACTAAATTATGGATGTATCTCTCTTACTGGACGGCCTCAATGATGAGCAGCGTAATGCCGTTGCGGCCCCACCATCAAGCATGCTGGTTTTAGCTGGCGCAGGTAGTGGCAAAACCAGAGTATTGGTACATCGCTTAGCTTGGTTAATGCAGGTTGAAGACTGCTCACCTTATTCTTTATTAGCAGTAACCTTTACTAATAAAGCCGCCGCAGAAATGCGTGGCCGTGTTGATAAGCTATTAAAAGGCCGCCAGCAAGGCATGTGGATTGGTACCTTCCATGGTATCGCTCACCGTCTATTACGCGCCCACCATCTCGATGCCGGTCTGCCAGCTGAATTTCAAATTATTGACAGTGATGATCAACTGCGTTTATTAAAACGTTTGATCAAAGCCATGAATCTAGATGAAAAGCAGTGGCCAGCAAAACAAGCGATGTGGTATATCGGCGGTAAAAAAGACGAAGGTCTACGCCCTGAACATTTACAGGCTTATGATCCGATTGAACGTACCTGGATCAAGATTTATCAAGCCTATCAAGAATCTTGTGATCGTGCTGGTTTAGTCGATTTCGGCGAACTGTTATTACGCTCACATGAACTTTGGTTGCACAAACCGCATATTTTAGCCCATTACCAAGAGCGTTTTTCTAACATCCTAGTAGACGAATTCCAAGATACCAATAATATCCAATATGCGTGGCTACGTATGCTGACGGGTGATCGCGGTAACTTGATGATCGTGGGTGATGATGATCAGTCTATTTATGGCTGGCGTGGCGCGCAAGTAGCAAACATCCAACGCTTCTTAACTGATTTTGAAGGTTCAAAAACCATTAAGCTTGAGCAGAATTACCGTTCGAGCAGTAATATTTTGAATGCCGCCAATGCGCTTATCGTCAATAACAGCGAGCGTATGGGCAAAGAATTATGGACCGAAGATAAAGAAGGTGAACCGATCTCCTTGTATGCGTCATTCAATGAAGTCGATGAAGCACGTTTTGTCGTTGGCCGCATTAAAGAGTGGCAAGATAAAGGCGGCTCACTCAGTGATTGCGCGATCTTATACCGCAGCAATGCCCAGTCTCGCGTCGTGGAAGATGCATTATTACAAGAACAACTCGCTTATCGTATCTATGGTGGACTACGTTTCTTCGCGCGTCTTGAAGTGAAAGATGCGATGGCTTATATGCGCCTGAAGAATAACCGCGATGATGACGCTGCATTTGAACGTATCGTCAATAAACCTACCCGTGGTATTGGTGATCGCGCATTGTCATTATTACGAGATGCGAGTCGTGAACAGGGCTCAACCTTGTGGCAAGCCGCGATCTATTTACTCGATAACAATTTGATCGCCGGACGTGCAGCAAGTTCGATCCGTAAGTTTGTTGAGCTGATCACCGAACTTGATAACGATGTTGCTGAGTTAGCGCTACATGAACAAATCGATCACGTGGTATTACACTCGGGCCTTAAATCTATGTACCAACTGGAGAAAGGCGAGAAAGCCCAATCCCGTATTGAGAACTTAGACGAACTCGTTTCTGCTGCCCGTGGTTTTAAGATCCCTGATGACAGTGAAGAAATGACCGAGTTATCGGCATTCTTAGCTTTTGCGGTATTAGAATCTGCAGAAGGCCAAGCGGATGAATTTGAAGATGCAGTGCAATTGATGACATTACACTCGGCAAAAGGTTTGGAGTTTCCAGTAGTCTTTATGGTGGGTGTTGAAGAGGGCATGTTCCCAAGTCAGCAATCGACCGAAGAATCAGGCCGTATGGAAGAAGAACGCCGTCTTTGTTATGTGGGTATAACCCGTGCAATGAAAAAACTCTACATTAGTTACGCTGAGTCACGTCGTTTATACGGTAAAGAGATGAATCACCGTCCATCACGTTTCATCCGTGAAATACCTGAAAAGTACATTGAAGAGATCCGTTTAAAAACCCAGATCCGCCAACCAACGCAGTTTGGACGTTTTAGTGCCGGTGCTGAAAAAATGTCATTTGAGTCTACGGGTTATCAATTAGGTCAGCGTGTATTACATGCCAAATTTGGTGAAGGTATTGTGATGAATTATGAAGGCAGTGGTCCACAATGTCGCATTCAAATTGAGTTCGATCAACTCGGTAGTAAATGGTTGGTAGTATCTTACGCTAGATTGCAGGCTCTATAGTCAGATTCAACTTTTTGTAGTATAGTTGCGCGATTTTTTAGGATAGTATCACTGCATACTACACGCTAACTTGGACGTTAGCGCTACCTATGTGGCTACAGGGAGTTATTTTGATATTACGATTTATCGTCGCGCTTATGTGCCTATTCAGCTCATTCGCTTATTCTGCTGTATTTAAATCAGAAAATACCGCGTTATTAAAGCAATGGCTAGTGGGCATTCATCGCTCTACAAACGATGTTATTCAAGGACGTGAAGTTAATATCGGCCTGCAAATATTACCGATTTGGCAAGAGCGTATTGATGGCGAATGGTTGTATATCGAGAGTAATATTATTGACTCGGCAAACAAACCATTCCGCCAGCGTATTCTGCAGCTCGTCGCCACGCCCAACGGTCTTATTCGTTTATACAGCTACACGATCCCACGTGCATCTGATTTTGCTGGTGCTTATTATTTCCCGCAAGTATTAGCCAGTTTGACTCAGTCTCAACTTAGTATTAGCGGTAACTGTGAGTTACTCATTGAGTTAAAAGTGACAAGTACCTTCGTTGGAGAAACTGATGCGAATTCTTGCTTTACGAATTCCGGAGCCGCATTACTAACGACTTTTTTCGCGGTATCAGAAGTGAATATCTCATTTTTAGACGGTGGTTATGACAAGTTTGGCAATTTAGTACCAGGTCGACTTGAAGTACCTGTCACGTTTTTGAAGCTGGAAGATTATGCTTTGCATGAGGATAACGAATAACATCAGCGCTCAGTAACAATTGACCTGAGGGCTGATGGTGAACTCTATACTTGTATAGTCATGTTGAATCGAGTTATGTAGACTTTAATTTTGCCCGTTGATGACGGTTATTTTTAAAACCATCAATGCTAAATACCACTAATGCTGCCCAAATAAATCCAAAGGTCATCAGCGTTTCAGTGTTTACCACTTCATCATACAGAGTCACACCGAGAATAAAGATCAATGTAGGGCCGATATACTGGAAGAAACCTAATGTTGATAACGGTAAGCGTACCGCTGCATGATTAAAGCACAATAGCGGTATTGTAGTAACAAAAGCGGCACTGAGTAACAGTAAATTAAGGTGCAGGCTATTAGCGCCGAGATCTGATGTCGCAGAGTCCGCAAAGATAAATAGATAAGTTGCCGCGATAGGCAGCATGATAATAGTTTCAATCAACAGACCAACCAGTGCATTGAGCTTTAACTTCTTACGCAGTAACCCATAGAAACCAAAACTACAGCTTAATACCAACGCCACCCAAGGTAGATAACCGAGTGTGAACACTTGGATCAAGATGCCGATCACCGCCAGTAAAATAGCCGCCCACTGTAACTTACGCAGTCTCTCAGATAAAAATACCATGCCGAGAAAAACGTTAATAATCGGGTTAATAAAATAACCTAAACTGGCATCGAGTAAGTGATCGTTATTCACTGCCCAGATATAAGTTAACCAGTTAATACTGATCAGTAATGATGTGCAGAGCAGTAATAACACGTTCTTAGGCACGGATAATACCGACTTTACCATTGGCCATAATTTAAATAGGCTGAGTAATGCGGCAATTAAAATACATGACCACAGCGCACGATGGGCTAAAATCTCATACGCTGGTACTTGCTGTAATTGTTTAAAATAGAGCGGTGCCATGCCCCACATTACATAAGCGAGAACGGCGAATATCACCCCGTGCTTAGTATCATTGTTGGTTGTCATTGGTTATGCCAGCGGTTTTTATAGGAATAAATAGGTCGGCTAGCATAACAATGATGGATAATCAGCGATAGTGATATTAATTATCTTTGCGATTGGCTAACCAACTAAATAGGTGCCGGTACCAAAAGCAATGTGTACCCCAGCTTGATTGTGCAATTCCATTCGCGTTACTGCTACCTTGTTACCAGATCGGATAATCTGTGCTGTGGCGGTAAACTCATCTCCCCAGCCTGGACGTAAATAGTCGACGCGTAAGTCGATGGTACCCAGTGATTTCAGGTTGCTATGGAAGTTAGCGGCACTTTTGGTGGTCATTTGTGGAATAGCTGCCGCAGCAACTAACATACCGCCTGCTACATCAAGCAGACTTGCAGTCACCCCGCCGTGGAGTATTTTCCGGATCGGGTTGCCAATCAGCTTATCATCCATATTGATCCGTAATTCGATACTGTCAGTGGTGTAACTGGTGATCCGCATACCAAGTAAATCATTAAAGGGCATTTGATTCATAAACATATCACTGATGAAATCGAGCATCTGTTGTTCAGTGAGCTCTTGGTCAATTACGTCTTGCTCGGTTATTATTTGCATGCATCCTGCTTAAGCTTGGTGGTTAATTAATTTTTCACTAAGTTCATGAGTTACGTTAAGGTAACTCAGTTTTGCAGCGAATACACCTGAAATTGTCTATTCGCTTACTTTTCTTTTATGTCGCGGGCTGTTCTGGGATCAAAATAACACCTTGATAACCAGTGAGCGTAATGGTGTCGGTAAGCTTACCTAGGCTGCCATCGGCATTCAGTCTGCGGTATTGACCCGGTAACGCAACGGTCGTTGTAGCTTGCTGACCAAATATTTTATTTTTACCATGCAGATCTGTGTAGTAGAGGATTAACCCTTGTTGGTATAGTCGGGCTATCACAGCTGTCTTGGGTGGTTGTACTTGCTGCCAAGGGAATGTGCTTGTCGTTTGCTGGTGCAGGTAAAACCAATGGCTCGGGGTAATTGATAGCAGTTGATCATTGACGCTGAGTTGGTTATCACGACTGGTGGCGATAATATTATTATCCGCATCGACATAACTGACCGCGGGGTAATTAGCGGGTGCAGCAATCGGTTTACCAATGTCATGGCGTAACATGCTGGTTGGTTGGTAAGCTACATTTTTAGGAATACCGGCTTGATAGAAATTATCGCTTTCGGTATTTGCACTAGAATAGTAAAAGCTATTATTCCATTGCTGGTAAAAATCGAGGCTGGGATTATTCAATAAATAAAAGATCGCCAGATTGGTACTTTTATCATGTTCCCAGTTGGCAGCGGTATGACCTTGCCAGCTAACTTTTCCGCCTTTGCGGGTATTGGCCATCAGTATATTACGTTTCCCTTGCGCGACCAGAACAAAGTGTTCCCAGCGTTGCAGTAGCCCATCCCTGTGGGCTAATCCCATGCTTGGGTGAATATAATCTTCACGGACAAAGAAGTTAAAGCCGTTTTTCACTGGCAATAAGTCTGGTTCGGTAAATAAGTTCAGGTTTGAAATATTAGCGCCTATCCAGCGTTCCGTTCCTGCTTGCTGTAATTTTTGGGTAAATGCGCTGAGTTGCTGCCAATAGTGTGGACTTACTTGTTTGATTGGCAGTTGTAGCTCCAATACCTTACCTTCATTGCTACTCGGGAATTGCACTTTTCCTGGGATCCGATATAAATCATCATTGTAAGCGCCGACAAAGCCTTGCGCTTGCCAATGTTGATCTAGATATTCAGCCAATAACTTACGATTGGCGACGGTGAATAAGTTGGTATAACAAAATGAAGATTGTGGACTCCACATACGACCGAGGGGGACGAGACGAGCTTGATAGGGGAAGCGTGCACTGGCTTGGTTATTTTTGCGCATTGCGTATTCTCGATCATCGATATAATTATCTTTATTGATATCATTCACTGGATCCCAACCAGAGATAGTGACCTGCTGTTTGTCCCCATGTTGAGTGATGTTATACCAGGAAGGTAAATTGATACCTGCTAGCTGTAGCCCTGTTGATGGTGTATTGATGGTTATTTTGAGCACAAAAAAACGTGCGTGAGCCACCGACGTTTGTTGATTTAATACCAGCGTAAATGCCACTCTTGGCCAGCTTTTGGGTGGCAGCCAAGATACTTTGGTTGTATTACTTAATGCGCTTTTAGTTAATGGTTGCCAGTCTGTATCTTCATTTTTGGGATTCGATGATGAACGGTCTATGGCCTTTGTCGCATAGGCAATATTAACGCTGGAAGCGGCGAGTTGCTGGTTCTCGTCTGAGTGTTTAAATTGCAGGGTTAAGCCATCGAGCTTTTCTGATGAGAGTAGATATAACGTCTGTTGGTTGACCAAGGTTACCGGTTGTTGCAGTGGCATCGTCAGTAATTTAATTGGCGCTGCGTGTGAGTCGCTATTTTTAATGGCGACGACTTCAGGTACACCATAAAGGGGCGTTAGGTGGCCGTTGGTGTTTTTCGGTAATGGCATTTCAGTATCATTTTGGAAGTGTAAAAACAGGGATTCATAGTCTTGCTGAGATTGGCTGAGTTGGTGACGTAAATACTGCTCTTTAACGCCCATTTTCCACTCTAGTTTTTGGTTATACATATAATCTATTCTGGCGACTTTTTTGGTGGCATGTTGGTAATGGCCGCCAATGCTAATATCGGCATGATTTTCTTCCCAGCGAGATACGGTTTCAGGTGTGCTAAATTGTTGTTGCCAATCTGGCGCTGTGGAACTTTGGTGTTGGCCAGTTAATACCCAAGCAGTACCAGCCGATGGAAATACTTGGCTGTTAGTTGTTGGAACGATAGCAATAAAGCAAATAATTAAAATAACCTGTTTGCATCTATTCAAATTGAATGTCCTTTTCGATTAGCGAGTTACTACCTATTCACACCTTAGTTTAGGCCAATTTTATGCACTGGATTATTTTGTTAATGTCGATCTGCTGATTTTGTTTTTACTAGTGTTTGTTTACAGCATGTATATACTGCTAAAATCGTGGATTCGCAGATTCGATGAACTGCGTACCCCCAATTATTTATATTGAGATCGAACCACCATGACTGCAACCGTTTCTACCCTGCCATCCGCGCAACAAGTGCTTGAAAGTGTTTTTGGTTATCAACAATTCCGCATGGGTCAGGAAGAGGTGATCGCACATGCGGTTGCTGGTCTCGATAGTCTCGTTATTATGCCTACAGGTGGCGGTAAATCATTATGCTATCAAGTGCCAGCATTGGTGCGAGGTGGTTTAACCATAGTGCTGAGCCCACTTATTTCCTTGATGAAAGATCAGGTCGATGCATTACGTGCCAGTGGTGTCGCGGCTGCGTATATGAATTCTAGCTTGGCGCGCCAAGAATCAGCTCAAATCTATAATGATCTACAGAACAACCGTTTACAGGTTTTGTATTTATCACCAGAACGTTTGATGGTGGGGGATTTTTTACAATACCTGCAGCAATTTCCAATCAGTTTGTTTGCCATTGATGAAGCCCATTGTATTTCCTCTTGGGGTCATGACTTTCGACCTGAATACAATGAATTAGGAAAGTTAAAACAGTTTTTCCCGAATGTACCTATGATGGCATTAACGGCAACCGCGGATGATGCCACACGCTTAGACATTCTTAATCAATTGCAAATGCATGAGCCGAAAGTGAGTATGTCGAGTTTCGATCGACCTAACATTCGTTACTCACTGGTGGAAAAATTCAAAGCGTTAGATCAACTTAAGCGTTATGTAAAACAGCAGGATGGTGTCAGTGGTATCGTTTATTGCACCAGCCGTAAACGTGTTGAAGAAGTTGCTGAAGGCCTAAGTCGTGCTGGCTTTGATGCCAAACCTTATCATGCTGGGTTATCGCAGCAGGAACGCCAAGAAACTCAAGAAACTTTCATTCGCGATGAACTTGATATCGTGGTGGCCACGGTTGCCTTTGGTATGGGTATCAATAAACCCAATGTGCGTTTTGTGGTGCATTATGATTTACCTAAAAATATCGAATCGTACTATCAAGAAACTGGTCGTGCAGGGCGTGATGGCTTACCAGCTGAAGCATTATTGATGTTTGATCCGGCCGATATCATGCGCGTGCGTTATATGGTTGAACAAACTGAAAACGAACAACAGCAGCGGGTGGAAATGCACAAGCTCAATACCATGGTGGCGTTTGCAGAAGCACAAACTTGTCGTCGTCAGGTATTACTGAATTATTTTGGTGAGTTTAACGATAAGCCCTGTGGTAACTGTGATATTTGTCTCGATCCGCCGAAGCGTTATGACGGTGCTGAAGATGCGAAGATGGCATTGTCGTGTGTGTATCGCGTTGGCCAAGCCTTTGGTATGGCGTATGTTGTTGATGTCTTAAGAGGCTCGCAAAACCAACGCGTGAAAGAACGTGGTCACGATAAGTTGTCGACGTTTGGCATTGGTAAGGCTAAATCGCAAGAGCATTGGTTAAGTGTGCTGCGCCAGTTAATTCACAGCGGGTTACTGTTGCAAAACATTACCCGTAGCTCGGTATTGCAGTTAACCGAAGCGGCGCGCCCGGTATTACGCGGTGAGCAGGCATTGGAATTAGCCGAACCACGCTTACAGCCTATTACCAATGTAGATAAAGCACCAAAACGCAGTAGTCGTATCGCTAATTTTAATTATGATCGCAAACTCTTTGCTGCACTGCGTAAGTTACGTAAAGACATTGCCGATAGTGAAAATATTCCGCCGTATGTGGTGTTTAATGACGCGTCATTAGCCGAAATGGCGGAGATAAAACCGCAAAATGAAGCTGAAATGTTAGATATAAATGGCGTTGGTCACGTTAAATTGGAACGCTTCGGTCGTCAATTTTTGACTAAAATAGCGGCTTACGACTAGTTTTATCTGACGCATAATCAGATCGTATTTTATGAATAATAGGGAAGGATAAAACCATGAGCTGGACTCTCGCAACACAACAAGCAACGGCTAATATTTTGATGTTAGAGCATGCGACATTGAATTTTGAAAATTTTACCGCACTGGCACCAACCTTGGTGGCGGTATTAGACGCGCGGGTATGTGATAAAAATTGGGGCGCAGACCGTCATGCTTGGGTATTAGAATACCAAGATATTAATTTATTATTTGAATTTGAAGACTACACCAGCAGTGCATGGTTGGCGGTTGCCCGTGAAGAAGAGCAGGGCGCTCTTATTGAAATAGCTGCAAAGTTGAAATCGCAGTAATGTTGAAATTGCAGCAAAGCTAACGGCCAGTTAGTTTTATTCTACTATCCCTATTAAATATTAAAAAATTTCTTCTTCGTTAAACCATAACTCAGCCTGTAAAGTCGTTGAAAAACTTTCAACTTCGATCGGGTTGATCGCTTCAATCGTTGTTACCAGCGTATGCAACCATTTCGGTTCGGCAATAAACGCTATTTTATGCCAGTATTGCCAATACTTTATCCCCATCATCGCATCATCAACCAACGCATGTAGCTCGAATCCGGCAAAATCATTGGCGAATATAACGCAGACATTCACTTGCTGATGCTGTTTGAGGATATCGGCGATCACCGGTTCTAATACGGTTTCGTAATCATTGTGGGTGATGGTTTGTGACAGGTTAATAAATAGATTGGCTTCAGCTAGATTGATAATAGTGATCATGGACATCTCCGGTTGGTTGAATGTCCTTAATTAGGCGGCGTAAAGCGGCTAACATTCATGATGATACATTAATTATAGTCGCTATTTGCTGATAATTATTGAGGTGTAGCGATTAACCTTGGGTGGTTATCGGCTTTTCACAATAAACATACTGATGAGTACGCTAACAATAATAAAGGTCAGTGCAATCACGCTAAATGAAGCAATGCCAACAGTATCAGAAAAAAGATCGCTTAAAAGTTTAGTCCAGATATCCATCGTGTTCATCCTTTATTAGTCAGTGATTATGTTATGAGTTACTTATTTATGGGTAATCATAACAAGTTGAAAAACAAGGAAACTGATCCAGATCAGTGAATGGTTTTGTTACCGTAATGTTATTTTAAAACTGTGATGAGACGATATAATGATGTATTTACGCGGTGTTATTTGGTGTGGTATGCCGATCCAGACATATTGGTAAGAAAGCATGATTTTTAACATAATAAAGGTGTGTTTCAGAGGGGGGATTGTGAAACCGAATTACTGTGGGCATCACTTGCTTAGAATATTACTTACAAAAAAAGCCACTCGATGAGTAGCTTTAATGTTTGGAGCGGTCAGCCAGGATTCGAACCTAACGTTTTCAACTTGGAAAGCTGATGTAATGCCATTATACGATGTCCGCATGGGTGAAGATATTAACCTCGTTTTATCGTCGTGTAAACGACGTAAATGTAAGAGTTTGTAAGCCGCGCTGTAGCATTAAAGAGGGTTGGGGCTACGTTTGGATAAGCGGTACTGGTCATCTTTTTTCCTACGGGTTCGTCACACCATGCACTCATTCGGAGTGAATTTTTTATGTCTGAAATATAATTACATTGAATTCAAGGCCAGCTTTTGTATAATGCCCGTCCGCCTGTTTCAATTGAAAGGGCGGATACAATTTGCATGGGTTCCCTCACCCCATGAATTTAACTAAAAAGGTTTATTATGCGTGAATTAACTGCAATGCAGACGCGTCAAGCGTTGATCTGTCTCTCTTGTTTTCATATTTTAGTGATCACAGCGAGCAACTATTTAGTCCAACTTCCAATAAATATATTTGGTTTCCACACGACGTGGGGAGCATTTACATTTCCGTTTATCTTTTTAGCAACCGATCTGACTATTCGTGTCTTTGGTGCTGGCATGGCAAAACGCATTATTGCGCAAGTTATGTTACCGGCATTAGTGATCTCGTATGCGTTATCCGTGGTGTTCTTTGAAGGTAGTTATCAAGGATTTGCTGGTTTAAGCGAGTTTAATAGTTTTGTTGGGCGTATTGCGCTGGCAAGCTTTTTGGCTTATCTATTCGGTCAGGCGCTTGATATCGTTGTTTTTAATCGTTTAAGACAATTAAAAACCTGGTGGGTTGCACCAGTATCATCAACGGTATTTGGTAACTTAATCGATACTATTATATTTTTCTTTGTGGCCTTCTACCAAAGTTCAGATGCCTTTATGGCGGCTAACTGGGTTGAAATCGCAACGGTGGATTACGGCTTTAAATTATTGATTAGTTTGGCTATATTCTTACCATTATATGGTGTGCTATTAACTAAATTGGCAAGTGTTATTACTTTTCAAGGTAATAGTAACAACAACCTCACGAGTGCAAAACTGAGTTAGTAAAACTTAGCGAGCACGAGGGCGAAAGGCGCTAAACTGATTCATCGAGCTGTGAAAAGTTTAGCGCCTTTTTTGTTTTATTACAGTAAATGTATTGGTAGTTAAGGTATAATCGCCGCGTCCCTGATTTTACGCTTTTAATTTACACGCAATTGAGGTGCCGAATGGCAACTGACGTCGGTTTATACGATGATATTCGTCCTTTTAATGATGACGAAATAGCCAGTGTTGTTGAACGCTTGGTTAACGATAAAGAATTTATTACTGCGATCGCGCATTTTCAATTCCCACGCTTGATCAAAAATTTTAGTTGGGTGATATTCCCAATGATCCGCATATTGTTACGCCGTAAATGTCGCAATATTACGAGTGTGAGTGAAATTCAACACGAAGTGATCGCTTATATGGAAAAAATGATTGCGACAACCACAACTCAAGTAACCTTTAATGGTACCGAGAAGTTGGATAAAGATAAGAATTATTTATTCATTTCCAATCACCGCGATATAGCCATGGATCCAGCATTTGTAAACTGGGCATTACACCATCATGGCCTTGATACTGTGCGTATTGCTATCGGTGATAATTTATTGAAAAAGCCATTTGTAGCAGATTTGATGCGCTTAAATAAAAGTTTCATTGTAAAACGCTCAGCCAAGGGTGTACGTGAAATGATCGCGGCCTTTAAGTCACTATCGGGTTATATTTCGCATTCAATCAAAGCAGAACACCAATCTATTTGGATCGCCCAGAAAGAAGGTCGTGCTAAAGACGGTAATGATCAGACTGATCCGGCGATTTTAAAAATGATGTATATGCATGGTAAGGGCGAGAAAATTAGCTTTCCCGAGTACATGAAATCATTAAATATCGTGCCGGTGGCGATCTCTTATGAATTTGATCCAAACGATGCGGCGAAAGCCAATGAGATTTGTCAGTTAGCGACTGCTGGTGAGTACAATAAAGCTGAATTTGAAGATATTGATAGTATTGTGCAAGGTATTGTCGGCTTTAAAGGCCATGTTAATGTCACCTTTGGTGACGTTATTACCGATGATATTACCGATGATATTGCCGATGCCAATGAATTAGCGCTGCGTATTGATCAAGTCATCGATAATAATTACCACCTGCATAGCACTAATTTATTAGCCGCTGAACAATTACATGCTACCGCTGAATATAAGCAGGCGGCGAGTTCGGTAACCGCAAGTCAACGCGCTAAATTTGCTGCGCACTTGCAAACGATACCAACCGAGTTGCATGCGACTGTATTGGCTGGTTATGCGAAATCAGTAGAGAAGCAGCTAACTATAGATGCTTAATGGCTGATTAATAGTGGTTATTTAGATGTGATTTTTAAGCCCAGTATCGCTGGGCTTTTTAGTGCCTGAAATTCAGGGGAAAAATTATTTTAAGTTTTTGGTCGGAAATCCTTGCATATCCAAATGAGAATGATTACTATTACCTTGTTCTTCAGGAAGTCAGTATTTATTTCGGTAGGACAAGACATTGCTCACATTGCTCACATTGCTTCCGGGTTAATTTTAATCCATTACTCCTTGCAGGGTAAACCGAATTTTTTCGGGCCGGTAGATCGAACTTCTATCCCTCAATTTTTGAGAAGTTTGATCAATACCGGCTTTTTATTTTCTGCAATAAACTCCTCTTTATTAACATAAATCAAACATTTCCTTTATTCCATAGTGTATTATTTTTAATCATCATGGGTTCTTTTTAGACATTACTTTACTCTGTTTAAGATTCTTTTCCACATATCCTAAAATCGTTAGATAATTTTAGATCTTACGTTGTAAATAAGTAAGTTGTTGTTATTTATGTTTTTTTAAATGTTATCATCAAGATCTTCACAGATTGTCTATTTTTTAGATCGTCATTATTAACAGAGTTATCCACAGTTAGATCAAGATCTATGATCTGGTGGTTAAGATCTGATCGCGAGATATATTTTTATCATCAACATAGCGTGAATAGGCGGCTTGTGGCATGCTTACTCTATTCATCATTTATTTCATTGAGTTTAATTTTTATGTCTACGATCCCTAGCAATCCCCTTGTGCTTGTCGATGGCTCTTCGTACCTGTTTCGTGCTTATCATTCACCTCCGCATTTAACTAATGCAGAAGGTATGGCAACGGGCGCTGTGTATGGTGTCGTTAACATGTTGAAGAGCTTATTAACCCAGTTTGACCCAAGTCATATCGCGGTGATCTTCGATGCCAAAGGTCCGACGTTCCGAAATGAAATGTATCCAGATTATAAAGCTCATCGTCCACCAATGCCGGATGATCTACGCTGTCAGATCGAACCTGTGCATAACGCTGTTAAAGCACTGGGTTTACCACTGATCTGTATTTCGGGTGTTGAAGCCGATGATGTGATCGGCACGATCGCTAAACAAGCGAGTGCAGAAGGTCGCGCGGTCTTGATCAGTACTGGCGATAAAGATATGGCGCAGTTAGTTGACGAACATGTCACGCTGATCAACACCATGACTGACACGGTATTGGATCCACAAGGCGTTAAAGACAAATTCGGTGTACCACCGGAGCTGATCATTGATCTGCTCGGTCTTATGGGCGATGCTGCTGATAACATTCCCGGTGTTCCCGGTGTTGGCGAAAAGACGGCGTTAGGCCTGTTACAAGGACTCGGTAGCATCAAAGATATCTACAATAACTTAGATGCGATTGCTGCTTTAGGTTTCCGTGGTTCGAAAACCTTGGCTAAAAAGATGATCGAACATAAAGATAATGCTGAAATCTCTTATGCATTAGCGACGATCAAACTCGATGTTGAAACAGGCGTCACCTTAGATGATCTGGCGATCGCAGAAACAGATGTTGACGCATTAGCTGAGTTGTACCAACAGATGGGCTTCAAGCGTTGGTTAGCAGCGTTAGTTGGTGGTGCAGATGCAACTAAACATGTGCATGCAGCTAAAACCGCAAAATCAACTTCAGCGTCAAGCGACTCTGACAATGATGATGTTGTTGCGCCTTGTACAATCGATCGCAGTAACTATGAAACAATTTTAACTCAAGCCGATTTTGATCGCTGGTTAGAAAAATTACAACAAGCCGAGCTGTTTGCGCTCGACACTGAAACCACTAGCCTTAATTACATGCAAGCGGAATTAGTCGGTCTGTCATTTGCGATTGCAGAAGGCGAAGCGGCTTATTTACCCGTTGCCCATGATTACATTGACGCACCTGAGCAATTAGATCGTGACCATGTATTAGCGTCATTAAAAACATTACTAGAAGACAGTAATGCTAAAAAAGTCGGTCAAAATTTAAAATACGATACCTCAGTGTTAGCCAACTACGGCATTAAATTAGCCGGTATTGCTTATGACACCATGATTGAGTCGTATGTGTATAACAGCATTGCTACGCGTCATAATATGGACAGCTTAGCGGAAAAATACTTAGGTCATCAAACCATTAGCTTTGAAGAGATCGCCGGTAAAGGCAAAAAACAATTAACCTTTAACCAGATCGAGATCGAGCAAGCGGCGCCGTACGCAGCTGAAGATGCTGACGTGACGTTACGTTTGCACAATGTACTATGGCCAAAAATTACTGCTGAACCTTCACTAGAGGCGTTATTTCACGAGGTTGAATTACCGCTAGTCAGTATCTTATCGTCGGTAGAACGCCAGGGTGTATTGATTGATAAATCAAAACTCGATGCGCAAAGTGTTGAACTTGGTATTCGTATGCTGGAACTGGAAGCAAAAGCCCACGAAATTGCTGAGCAACCATTTAACCTAAGCTCGCCAAAACAGCTGCAAGAAATTCTATTTGTACAAATGGAATTACCGGTTATCAAGAAAACCCCAAAAGGTGCACCATCGACTGCTGAAGAAGTACTGCAAGAGTTAGCGCTTAATTATCCGTTACCAAAATTGATCTTAGAGTACCGTAGTTTAAGTAAACTAAAATCAACCTATACCGATAAACTACCAACCTTGATTGAAGAAAAAACCGGTCGTGTGCATACGTCTTATCATCAAGCTGTTACCGCGACGGGCCGTTTATCATCAAGCGATCCAAATCTACAGAACATTCCTGTACGTGCAGGTGAAGGTCGACGTATCCGTCAGGCGTTTATTCCTGAGACAGGTTATAAATATGTGGCGGTGGATTACAGCCAAATTGAATTACGTATCATGGCGCATTTATCCCAAGATAAAGGCCTGCTAACGGCATTCTCGGAAGGTAAAGATATTCACAGTGCCACTGCCGCGGAAGTATTTTCTGTCGCGTTAGATGAAGTCACAACGGATCAACGCCGTAGTGCCAAAGCGATTAACTTCGGTCTTATTTATGGTATGAGCGCGTTTGGTTTAGGTCGTCAGTTAAATGTGCCGCAAAAAGAAGCTAAGCAATACATGACACGCTATTTTGAGCGTTACCCTGGTGTACTTACATACATGGACGAAACGCGTAAAGTAGCCAAAGAGAATGGTTATGTAGAAACGTTATCGGGTCGTCGTTTATATCTACCGGAAATTAATGCCCGTAATAAAATGCGTCAAATGGCGGCTGAACGTGCTGCGATTAATGCACCAATGCAAGGCACAGCGTCAGATATCATCAAGAAGGCGATGATTAATGTGGCTGGTTGGATGGAGACGGTGGAAACTGATTCGATTCGCATGCTAATGCAGGTGCACGATGAATTAGTCTTTGAAATTAAAGAACAGCATGTTGAAGCTTATGTTGTCAAAATTAAAGAGTTGATGGCGGCAGCAATGTCGTTAGATGTTCCGCTACTTGCTGAAGCGGGTGTCGGTGATAACTGGGATGAAGCACATTAATATCCCATTAGGGATTGATTACGCGCTGATTTTATAAAGCGAGTATATTAAGTATAGAAACTAAAACCAGTCTTAGGGCTGGTTTTGTTGTTTTTATACATAAAATAATGCTGTGAGTGCGCTTTGTCACAAAAAATGTAACTAAATAACGTATTTTACTTTCGTGTGAAATAAGTTTGCAGTATATTAGCGGGGTAGGGTATGGAGGTTCGAAATTATATTTCAAACCTTTTGTTTCAAATTGAATTTATTATTCATCGCCACGTCACTTTTTGACGAGGCGTTTTTTTTGCCTACAATTCAGTAACGACTAATCGTCTTCGTTAATGTATTCGTAGTCGCTGTCATCGTATTCTTCCGCGTCTTCACTTGGAATACCTGTTGAAGGTTCTAGCGCATACCATTCACATAGTTTGTTTTTCAGTACATCAATACCGGTATGCTTTAATGACGAGAATGGTGCAACAGTTACGTCACCACCAAATTCTTTCACTGCCGCTTGAACTTCTTTAACGGTTTTACTACGAACGCCTTGTTTTAATTTATCAGCTTTCGTTAATAACGCCATTACAGGAATTTCAGAATCAATAGCCCACAGAATTAACTGTTTATCTAAATCTTTTAATGGGTGACGAATATCCATCAATACCACGATACCTTTTAATGAATCGCGTTTTTGTAAATATTCACCTAATGCTTTCTGCCATTTTTTCTTTACTTCAAATGGTACTTTAGCAAAGCCGTAACCCGGTAAATCGATTAGGCGTTTGCCTTCTTCGATTTCAAAAACGTTGATAAGTTGGGTACGACCAGGTGTTTTACTGGTTCTCGCTAAGCTTTTTTGGCGTGTAAGTGTGTTTAATGCACTTGATTTGCCTGCATTTGATCGCCCAGCGAAAGCAATTTCAATGCCCGAATCATCTGTTAGGTGACTAATGTCTGGCGCACTAATCCTAAATGCAGCGTTTTCGAAGTGTATCTTTTTGTTATCCAATCTAATATCTCTCATTGAAATTGTGTTAAATGATTACTTTTTTTTGAAAATGTGTAAAATAGTCAAATAGAATAATAATAAGTGTAACATGTCACGCCGTGACATGGGATCGGAAGCTGAAAATAACAAGTGGAATGCTATGAAAAGTCTTGTCTTATCTTTTGCAATGTTAATCGGATTAATGGGTTCAGCTCAAGCTGCAGGGGATGCAGCAACGGGTGAAGCTATTTCTGGTACATGTACTGCGTGTCATGGTGCTGATGGCAATAGCCCAGCAAGTATCTACCCTAAATTAGCGGGGCAGAATGCTTCGTATATTGTTAAGCAGTTGAAAGATTTTCAACTAGCGATGCAAACCGGTGGTGAAAAGGGTCGTAACGATCCTGTCATGATGGGTATGGCGGCAATGTTAACTGAGGAAAACATGCAGGATCTTGCTGCATTTTACTCAGCGCAAACAATGAAGCCTGAAGAAACGCCTGAAGAAGTGGTTGCTGCTGGTGAACTATTGTACCGTGGTGGCGACATCGAACGTGGTATCGCTGGTTGTGCAGCATGTCATGGCCCACGTGGTAATGGTAGCGAAACGGCTAAATTCCCGAAAATATCTGGCCAGCATGCTGATTATATTAAAGCGCAACTAGAGAAATTTAGCAGCAAAGAACGTGCAAATGACCATAATGGTATGATGCAAGATATTGCATATAAAATGAAACCTGCGGATATGGAAATGATTTCTAAATATCTAGGCGGTCTTCACTAATCATTTTTGTTTAGTGAGTACATTTTAATATCGTAAAAAACTCAGCTTCGGCTGAGTTTTTTATTTTCATCTGACCTAAATTACCTTTTTTCTTTCCTGCTTTTTTGGTAGTCTGCGCTCACTTAAAGAATTGCCTCATTATGTCCTTAATAAAGATTGGTAAATTGACTATCTTTAAATAAGACGAAATACGATACCCGCTAATCATTAATGTTATAAAAATGAATCACTATAAACATGATTATTAGACAGATCTAAAACAGAGAATACTATGACTCGTAAAAGAAAAGAACGCTCAGGCGGCCCGTTAGCCATTGCTAAATCAGATCGTGCTAAACGTGAAACAAATACTCAAGCTGTAGAAGCGCGTAAGCAAAAACGTTTAAAAAAACGTAAAGGTTTAGCATCAGGCAATAAAATGGCTGAAGCTGAAACGGGCAGAAAACAGACTAATGGCCCACGTAAATCTAGCGACCCGCGTGTAGGCAGTAAAACACCGATTCAATTAGTAGCGACTGTGACACCTGTTGCACAACCTAAAATTGTAAAAGTAAAACAGCCAAAAGCAGACGTGAAACCAGTTGCACCGGTATTAACATTCGAGCAAGAACTTGATAAGTTAGAAAGTGATGCACGTCTAAATGGTCTATTACTACGTCTAGATAATAACGAAGTATTAAACCTTGATGATCAAGATTATGTTGATGAGCGCGTAGAACGTCATGCATTCTTACTTGAAGAACTTGGTTATGCTGATGACGAAGACTTTGAAGAAGATTATGATGAAGAAGAATGGGATGAAGCGATGATGGCAGAACTTGATGCTAAATCACTACAGACTAATAACGATAAATTATCTGAAGATGAGTTGTATGAACGCTTCTTAGCAACAGAAAAAAAGTTAAAGAATAACGATAGCGAGGACTAATAATGCAAGCGAGTTGGATGATTTTAATCGGCAGTGGATGCCTGATCATTCTGGCATTATCAGTGTATGCAGGACGTTTATTGTATCGTGTAAAAGCGCAACAAGTGCAGCAGCTTAATCAACAAAACGAAGCCATTGCTGCACGTAAAGTCCGTATCACTGAAAGTGTACAGATTATTGCTAAAGCTATGGGTAGTGAAGAGTGTGACTTGTCTGAAGGCACAATCCGTATCAGTAAGTTACTCGCCGCTATTCCTGCCGCGGAACCTGTTGATTGGGTTAAGCTGTATCCTGATTTACATGCGTTTTATGACAAAATAAAACACATGCCGATTATGGATGCTCGCAGTGAGTTATCAAAAAAAGAGCGCATGCAATTAGACTTAAACCGTTTTCGTTTTGAAGGTGAGTATGCTGAAAGTGTACAACAAGATGTTGCTCGCTTAACCACGTTCGAATGTTAATTAATACCGTGCTAACCGTTAATATTATGATGTAAGACAAGCGACAAATTGCTTATTTTCGGCATACTGTCGCGAGTTGTCTTAGGGGATGAATATGCTAAATCAAAAATTAGTCTGGGATCAGGCTATGATCGAAAAATATAATTACAGTGGTCCAAGATACACATCTTATCCAACCGCGTTGGAATTTGATGAGTCTTTTGGTTATCAAGACTTTCGCTTTGCTTGCGAGGAGACGCCAGATAAGCCGTTGTCATTGTATGTGCATATTCCTTTCTGCCATAAGCTTTGTTATTACTGTGGTTGTAACAAGGTTATTACCCGCCATCTGCATAAAGCCGATAAGTACCTAGATGTACTTGAAGCTGAAATTAAGCTGCAAGCGCCGTTTTTCAAAAACCGTAATGTATCGCAATTACATTGGGGTGGTGGTACGCCAACTTTCTTAACACAACCACAAATTCAACGTTTGATTGATGTGTTAAAAAACAGTTTTAATTTTGATGACGATGCTGAAATTTCGATTGAAGTTGACCCGCGTGAAATTGAACTGAGTACGATCGATCTATTGTCTAAGGTTGGTTTTAACCGTTTAAGCCTTGGTGTGCAAGATTTTGATAAAAAAGTACAAGTAGCGGTTAATCGTGAACAAGATGAAGATTTCATTTTTGCCATTATTAAACGTGCACATGAACTTGGTTTTAAATCGACTAATATTGATTTAATTTATGGCTTGCCACACCAAACTAAAGAAACTTTCCATAAGACTTTAGAACGGGTACTTGATTTAGACCCGGCTCGTTTAACCGTATTTAACTATGCGCACATACCGAGTTTGTTTGCTGGTCAGCGTAAAATGAAAGAAGAAGATATGCCGTCAGCTTCCGATCGTTTAGCGATTTTGGAAGACGCGATTTCATTTTTAACTGCCAACGGTTACCAGTTTATTGGCATGGACCACTTTGCTAAACCGGATGATGAATTAGCCATTGCTCAGCGCGAAGGCATACTGCATCGTAACTTCCAGGGTTACACAACCCAAGGTGAAAGCGATTTATTAGGTCTAGGTGTTTCTTCAATCAGTCAAATTGGTAATGCCTATTCGCAAAACCAAAAAGAATTAAAAACCTATTACCAGCAAGTTGAAGAACTGGGTCATGCGCAATGGCGTGGTGTCGGTTTGAATGACGATGATTCAATTCGTCGCGCTGTGATCAAGCAATTGATGTGTAATTTTGAACTGGATATGGACAAGATTGCGGCTACATTTGAGCTTGATTTTGCCCGTTACTTTGCTGAAGATATGACTTTATTGCAAACGTTCGTTAATGACGAACTGGTTATTATTGAAGGTAATATGCTGCAAGTCGCACCGAAAGGTAAATTGTTGATCCGTAATATTTGCATGTGTTTCGATGTGTATTTACGTCAACGTGCACGTCAGCAACAGTTTTCACGCGTGATCTAAGCTAGTCGATAGACATGAGTTGATATTAAGGCACCCGAGGGTGCCTTTTTAATGCCTGTAATAGATGATTAATATACATAACTTAGTATCTATGTAATATTGTTGCTCGATTCACATAGTCTTATTTTATATAAAGATTAATGGCTGAAATGATCACAAAAATGGAAGTACGTCTATGAAAGCGATAGTCATTGATATTGATGATACGGTATTAGATTTTGGTTCTCGATTACGCGAATTTGTAAATCATCAATATGATAAGAAAGTGATTGGCAAGCCACTGGCTTGGGATCTCTGTGAATGGTTGGGTATTAAAGAAGGCCAGGATGTTACAATATTAAAAGAGTTTGCATCTAGCTGGCAATTTGGTGCGTTGGACGCATTGCCAGGCGCATCTCGAATTCTAACTAAATTAGCGCAAGAAGGTTATGAAATCTTCTGTATTACCGCGTGTAGTCGTGATGCACAAGTCGAAGCGCTACGTCGCGCCAATATGTATCATTGTTTTGGTAATATTTTTCAAGATATTTTCTTTGTTGAATTTGGTGAGTCAAAAGCGACTTATTTAAATAAAATTCAACAAACACATGAAATTCATGCTTTTGTTGATGATAAGTATGACAATCTAGTCGATGCGAAAAATGCCGGTATTGAGCACTGCATTATGATAAAACAACCGCATAACAAGGTGTTTCGCGATAAAGTCACTTGTGCGCACGACTGGTATGAAATTTCTCATATCATTCAAACGTGGCACGGTAAATCGTGGTCGGTACAGTAAGTTATACTTATCATTAGCGATGCAGCTCTCAGTTATGCTATGTATCTGCGTTTTTCAATTTGTAGTTTTAATTAGTACTTATGACTTTCAGATGAAAGTGGTACTATCTATTTTATAGGTAACCTTAATTGTGTGGGATATGAGAAATCATGCAGCAACGACATACTGATATTATTAATCTTGTAAATGAAAAGGGACGCGCTTCTGTCGGTGAAATGTCAGTGAAGTTGGGTGTTTCAGAGGTCACGATCCGTCATGATCTGAACAAGTTAGAAAAAGAAGGCTTCATCCGTCGTGTTCATGGTGGTGCTACTCCACATAATACCGATAACGTGTCTCATCGTATTACTGTAAATTATGAGCACAAACGCAAGATGGCTATGTGTGCAGCAAGCTTGGTTGAGCATGGCGAAACTGTCATGATCGAAGGCGGTAGCGCCAATGCATTACTGGCTAAAGAATTAGGTAACCGTAGTGATGTTACTATCATTACGCCGAGTAGTTATATTGCCCATTTAATGAAAGAAACCGATGTGAAAATCATCGTGTTAGGTGGTCTTTATCAACACGAAAGTGAAAGTATGGTCGGTACGTTGACACGTCTTTGCATCAAGCATACTCACTTTACCAAAGCATTCTTAGGCATTGATGGCTTGCATCCGAATACCGGCTTTACCAGTCGAAATATGATGCGTGCTGATGTTGGTGTGGCTATTTTAGAAAAAGGTGCACAAAATATTGTCATCACAGATTCTTCTAAATTTGGTCAAGTTCACAATACGCCATTATATCAATTTGAGCAGGTTGATATGGTCATCACTGACGAAGATGCGTCGTTAGAATATGTCCACTTATTAGAAAAACATAATATTAAAGTCGTAAAATAATACCCCTCTACGGCTTACCCTCGTTTTATGTATGTTAGTTAGAGTTGTTATAATATAACAATTCTAACTGGCATCCGCCATATCCGTTATGTTATAATATAACACCTGTTTTACTGACCTCGTGTTCATACCATGTCTTTACTGTTATTTCTAAGCATTGCAACGCTCTTCCTTGGCCCTTATTTATGTAAATTTGTCGGCTCTAAATCTGATCGCTTTGCTTTCTTCGACAGCTTTATTTTTGTGTCTATTGGCGGTTTGGTGCTATTCCATATCTTGCCTGAATTACTTGAAAGTGGCGGCATTGCTGTGCTTGGATTGATGCTGGTTGGCTTATTTGGCCCTGGTATGGTCGAGAAAGTATTCCATAAAATCGCTAAGCAAACCCATTCGGTCACCTTAATATTAGGCGTGTTAGGTTTAGTCTTACACGCGCTTACCGATGGCGGTGCACTGGCGATTGAAGATGATCAGACAGCTTATTTATTAGCAATTGGTGTGGTACTACATCGCTTTCCTGTTGGTCTAACCGTATGGTGGTTGTTGCGTCCGCATTATGGTCGAGCCTTACCGTTAGCGGTATTAACCGCAATGTCATTGGCTACTGTTGCTGGTACTTGGCTGGGCGGCGAACTGATCGCACACGATAGCGGTAATTGGTTGATCTGGTTCCAAGCGTTAGTGATGGGCTCTATTTTACATGTGGTTTTTCATCAGCCGTACAAACAAGAACACGGTAAAGAAACGCAACGAGATAAATTTGCTGCCGGCACCGGTAGCTTAATTGGCGCTATCTGTTTGCTTGCGGTATTACTGCCGCATTGGTTAGGTTATGCGCCGCATAATCACGATACCGAAGCAACGTCTGTATCACAGAGCGTAACTTCATCTGAGCTACACGCTGATCACGTAGGACATGCCGGACATGATGACCATGCCGGACATGATGACCACGCAGGACATGATGACCACGTAGGGCATGATGACCACGCAGGACATGATGACCACGTAGGGCATGATGACCATGCAGGACATGATGACCACGCAGGACATGATGACCACGCAGGGCATGAGGACCACGCAGGACATGATGACCACGCAGTACATGATGACCACGCAGTACATGATGACCACGCAGTACATGATGACCACGCAGTACATGATGACCATGCAGGACATGATGACCTTGCAGGACATAGCAGTGAAACTGCGGAAACCTTACTACGCTTTGTTAGTTTGTCGTTACATGCAGCACCAGCGTTATTATTCGCTTATATCCTCACCTGGTTGATTAACTTTGTGAAACCAGCCTTTAATATGGTCGGTCAATTACGCAGTACCGGTTCAGTGGCAGGGGCATTAAAAGGTACACTGATTGGTTTACCATTACCGATCTGTATTCCAGATGCTTCGGGCATGTATAAGCAATTAATTAAAGCGGGCTGTGGTTCTGCACTCGCGGTCTCTTTTCTCGTGGCCTCGCCAGTGCTGGGCTTTGATGCATTACTTATTTCGCTGCCGTTATTAGGGGTTGAATGGGTCGGTATTCGCTTAGTAATGGCGATTGTTTTAGCGGTAACGCTGGGTTTATTGATCGGTTTATTGTTTAAGAAACATGATTTAAATACTGAAACGTGTGCGACACCAGAACAGTTAAAACAATCAACATCGCGTTTGAAACATGCTTTTGAACATGGCTTTGCCCATTTAATTGATCATACCGCGCCTTGGGTTTTATTTGGCTTAATTGCGGCAGCAACATTTACCCCGACGATTGGTTGGCAGTTCTTACAGCAAGAACCTTGGTTACAGGTAGTGCTAGCTATTATTATTGCGTTGCCCTTTCATTTCTGTGCCACGGGTATTACCCCAGTATTAGCGATTATGTTGGTGGCCGGTGTATCACCGGGTGCTGTAGTCGCTTTCAGTCTGGTTGGACCGACGCTTAACCTAGATTTATATCGCTTTATTAAAGATAACCAAGGTAAGCAGATCGCTGTCGCTGTGGTGATGGCTATTGTTACCGTGGCCTTGTTATTGGGTCTTGGTATTATGTATTGGGTACCTGAATTACCGAAACCTTGGCTGACGCTGGCACCACATTGGCAGGATGACTGGTGGCGTTATGTTAGCTTAGCCATTGTGACCGTGTTATTTTCGATAAGTATTTTACGTCGTGGTGCTCGTAGCTTTATGCTGGAATTATTACCGCATAGCTTTAGAAATGCGAAACCACATCACCATCATCACTAGATGGTAATATCAATCTTGTTGCTGCGGGCGTCACGTCGTTTACTGACTCGGCGTTCGTAACGGGGATTATGTTTTAATAGACGTTGCCGCCGCTCATGGCGGTGACGTTGCTCCATGATAAACTCACCTTTCACTTCTATCGTGTCGATGACCTCGAACCCTTGATTTACATCGTCTATATTTGCTTCCATGCCTAACCTACTTATGCTGTTATAGATATCGTGATTTGTTAATTCTCAATTTTATGTATTCACGTCAAGCTTATTGGTTTTATATTTGCAAGGCTAAATCTGATCTGGTTTACTAAGATTAGTATAATTAGATGTAAACTTAGTACTAATTATGAATGAATTTTTTATGGCGTATAAAGGAGATGGGGATGCATAATCAGGGACGGTTACTTCATGCCAAAAAAAGTTAGCGATGTATTAACTCAAGACGAACTTAATTTATTACAGGAAGTAATAGATAGTCAAATTGAGCATGGTTGCAATGATATTGTTATATCTGATATATCAAAACAACTGCTGAATGTGTTAGCGCAATCGGCTGATATTGTGTTGGTTGCTCAACGTCAGCAGGAAGAATTTCGTTTTCCGCTTTATTTGATAAGTGATGAGCTAAAGGAACTCGGTCCGCCAGATATTATTGATCATAAAGGTGGTGGTGGGCGCTATTGGCGTTTCGCTGATCCGAAAGGATTGAAAATATTCGATCATAAGGGTGACGTGTTATTGGGCGTTGTCAGTAATATTTCAACCTCTGGGTTATTCATGCTATGCAGTGAACAGCAATTTTTGTCATCTGGTTTTAATCTAAAAGAGGGGGCTAACATGCGTTTTTATTTAAAGATCCCGCAGCGTGGTTTTCACTTAGTTGATGCTATTGTGGTACGGATTGAAAGTGAGAAAAATAATGTCAAAGGATTAGCGCTGAAATTTAATATTAACGATGAACTTACGTTAATACTACATGATTATATTATTGAAAAGCATGACTCATTACATGAGCTAGAATAGCAATTAACAGACTAAACTGAAGTAAGTTAACTGCTCGCGATATTGACGTTATGCCCGTTAGAAGATTACAGTTTAGCGTTAATGAATATCGAGTTCTTTTAATTTACGGGTGAGGGTGTTGCGACCCCAGCCGAGTAATTTCGCTGCATCTTGTTTATGCCCTTGAGTATATTCTAAGGCGGTCTGCAGCATGATACGTTCAAAGTCGGGCATGGCTTCGGCGAGAATATCGCTTTGTCCTGAGGCTAACTGCTGTGCGGTCCAAGTTTTCAATTGACTGCGCCAGTCGCCATTTTGATTGCTACTCGCACGACCGATTACCGTGGACTGTTCCTCGGTAATTTCAGGCGGCAAATCAGCAATGAATATCTCTTGGCCACTCGCCATCACGGTTAACCAGCGACAAATATTCTCCAGTTGACGGACGTTACCAGACCAATGATGATTGGCTAAATAGGTTTGTGCTTCCTTACTGAGAATCTTAGTTTCGACGCTTAACTCTTTACCCGCTCTAATCAAAAAATGGCTGGCTAATTTAGGGATATCTTCTCGACGTTCGTTTAATGACGGAATATGAATACGGATCACGTTTAGACGATGAAATAAATCTTCACGGAAACTACCATCAGCAACTTTTTGTTCTAAGTTTTGATGGGTGGCGGCGATAATACGCACATCGACACTCACTGGTGAATGACCACCGACACGATAAAACTGACCATCCGATAATACCCGCAACAGTCGAGTCTGAATATCGATCGGCATATCACCGATCTCATCTAAGAATAAGGTTCCGCCATTGGCTTGTTCAAAACGACCATTACGGACATTTGCAGCACCGGTAAAGGCGCCTTTTTCATGACCAAACAGTTCTGATTCAATCAAATCCTTGGGGATCGCGGCCATGTTTAAGGCGATAAACTCATTGTTCACTCGTGGACTATGTTTGTGTAATGCTTGGGCGACGAGTTCTTTACCTGTGCCTGATTCACCATTAATTAATACACTGATTGATGAACGCGATAAACGCCCAATAGCACGAAATACTTCCTGCATGGCAGGTGCTTCGCCAATGATCTCGGTAACAGGTGCGACTTTATTATTCTTGCGACGATTCTTCGACTGCTCTCTGGCATGGGTTACTGCGCGGGTCGCTAAAGATACGGCTTCATCAATATCAAATGGCTTGGGTAGGTATTCGAAAGCACCAGCTTGATAGGCATTGACGGCACTATCGAGATCGGAATGGGCCGTCATGATGATGATTGGCAAGTCTGGGTGAGTCGTATGCACTTCACTCATTAATTCTAACCCGGTCATTTCCGGCATGCGAATATCAGAAATGATAATGTCGGGCTGTTCGAATTCTAATTTTTTTAATAAAGCATGCGGTTCACTAAATGCAACGGTATTAAACGCTTGTGATTTTAGTGCTTTATCGAGTACCCAGCGGATAGAACTATCGTCATCGACAATCCAAACTGTTGCTGTTGTCATAGTTTAATCCTTTATTTTCTTAATGGCAGATAAATGGCAAATTCAGTATGTCCTGGCCAGCTATTACACTCAATTTTACCTTTATGTTGCTTCACTAGGTTTTGGGCAATAGAGAGACCGAGTCCGGTGCCACCTTCTCTGGCGGTGACCATCGGATAGAATAAGGTATCTTTGATATGTTCAGGGATACCAGGTCCATTATCAATGATCTTAATTTCAGCACACAGGCGATATTTCTGTCCTTGAATATTCACTTGATGTGCGGTTCGGGTAATAATTTTTATGGTACCGTATTGTTTTAGAATTTGAATGGCATTACTAATGATATTCAACAGTGCTTGCTGTAATAAATCGGGTTCCATTTCAAAATCAGGGATCGAAGGGTCGTAATCACGCTCGATAATAATGCCTGGCGGTAAATCAAACTCGACTAACTGTTTTACTTTTTCAATTACCGAATGGATGTTTAAAATGGTTTGTTTACCGGGTTTTTGCGGCCCCAACAATCGGTCGACGAGCGAGCGCAAGCGATCGGCTTGTTCGATGATAATACTGGTGAACTCTTTTAATTCTGCCGTTGGCAGTTCTTTCTCCAGTAATTGTGCCGCACCCCGTAAGCCACCTAATGGATTCTTAATTTCATGGGCCAAACCGCGTACTAACTCTTGTGCAGCTTGTTGCTGTACGTGTTGGTAGAGTTCCTGACTAATCTTTTTTTGTAAGTCGATTTGCCTTGCTTCAATCAGGATGCAAGCATCAGCACCAAAGTTAGTCAGGGTCGCTGAAATTTCCACTAACAACTGGCGATCATCAATCACCAAAGATACTTCATTATCGGTAAAGCCTTGGCCAGTCTTAATCGTGCTGGCCAGTAATGATAGATCTAGCGTTGTGTGCTCAATAATATCGGTTATCTTCATGTCACGTACACGCGAGGCACTTGACCCTAATAGCTGTTCGCCTGCAGGGTTGAGGTATTTAATGTGCAGATCATTATCGAGTACGAAAACAGAAGAAACTAAATTGTTAAGCAATGATTGCTGCGTTTCGGGGATCATGATCATGGTACTTCCTTATCAGGATAACATCTAGTTACCGCTCTGCACCATTTTGGTGCTACAACTAAAATACTACTGTACGGCGAGATGAAATTAAAGCAGTAATGAGTTAGTTAGCTTTAAAACGATGTAAATAAACTGTGATTAGTTCTGACGATGCAATTACCTTGCCCAAGTGGTCAATTATTTTTAGTTGTAGTGTGTGTGTGCCAATGGGCACGCCACTAACATTAAATTGCGTGTCAATTTGTTCGCTATGGGTCACCCCATCAATTAATAAACGCATATTTAAACCATAGGCGAGTGTGGTACTCAGTGTCGCTGATAAGGTTATATCGCCGCTATTGCTGCGCAAGGTTTGTTGATCAACAGGACTGTGGATACTAATGCCAATCGCTATTTCAGCAATGTCAGTGATGCTTGGGTTCGCTGCACTTGCCTCTGGCGTTCTTGATTGCGTTAGTGATGCTATTGATGGCGGTGTGAGTTTTACATCAATTTCTGTGGCGGATTCAGGTTTACTTTCGTCATCCGAAAAATGGGTTATGCCTTGTTCATCAGTCCATTGATAAATAGCGGCGATACTCGCGTAACTGGTGAGTAATAATATTAATAATACACTGTGTTTCATTGCGACATCCTGTCTTCTTTTTATTGATTTATATAGTTATTCTCACCTAGTTAATAAAAATTAACAAATAAAAAACCCGCTATTTAGCGGGTTTTTTTAGATTAATTTTTATTAATAACAAATTATACGCTGTAGTACATTTCAAACTCAATTGGGTGAGTTGTCATGTTCAGTCTTTCAACTTCTTGCGCTTTAATTGCGATGTAAGCGTCGATCGTATCGTCGGCCATTACATCACCAGCTGTTAAGAAATCACGATCTGAATCGAGTGCCGCAAGTGCTTCGTCTAATGATGCTGCAACTTGTGGAATTTCTGCTGCTTCTTCAGCTGGCAGATCGTATAAATCTTTATCCATAGCATCACCAGGGTGGATACGGTTTTTAATACCGTCGATACCCGCCATTAACATAGCTGAGAATGCTAAGTATGGGTTTGCTGCTGGATCTGGGAAACGTACTTCAATACGCGTCGCTTTTGGCGATGGTACGATTGGGATACGAATCGATGCTGAACGGTTACGTGCAGAGTAAGCTAGCATTACTGGTGCTTCAAAACCTGGAACTAAACGTTTGTACGAGTTAGTTGCTGGGTTAGCAAATGCGTTAATTGCTTTTGCGTGCTTGATGATGCCACCAATGTAATAAAGTGCCATTTCAGATAGGCCGCCATACTGATCACCAGAGAAAAGGTTTTCGCCATTTTTCTGTAGTGATTGGTGACAATGCATACCTGAACCGTTATCGCCTACTAATGGCTTCGGCATAAATGTTGCTGTTTTGCCATAAGCGTGGGCAACATTATGGATAACATATTTAGTGATTTGCACTTCATCAGCTTTTTCAACGATAGAGTTGTATAGTGCTGCGATTTCGTTTTGACCAGCGGTTGCTACTTCATGGTGATGCGCTTCAACTGTTAAGCCCATTTCTTCCATTACTAAGCACATTGCGCTACGGATGTCTTGTGCAGAGTCAACTGGTGATACTGGGAAGTAACCACCTTTAACGCCTGGACGGTGACCCATGTTGCCGCCTTCGTACTCTTTGTCAGAGTTCCAAGAAGCTTCTTCAGCGTCAATTTTGTACATACTACCTGACATGTCTGTTTTGTATTTAACATCATCAAATAGGAAAAATTCTGGTTCTGGACCGAAGAAAACATCATCTGCGATACCTGTCGAACGTAAGTATGCAAGTGCTCGTTTAGCTACAGAACGTGGGTCACGGCTATAACCTTGCATTGTTGCAGGTTCTAGTACGTCACAACGTAGGTTCAGCGTTGTTGCTTCTGTGAACGGGTCAAGTACAGCTGTTGCAGGGTCTGGCATTAAAATCATGTCAGATTCGTTGATGCCTTTCCAACCTTCAATTGATGAACCATCAAACATTTTACCTTCTTCAAAGAAGCCGGCATTCACTTGATGATGCGGTAGAGAAACGTGCTGCTCTTTACCTTTCGTATCTGTAAAACGTAAATCTACAAATTTAACGTCTTGTTCTTTAATTAGAGCTAATACGTTTTCTGCTGACATAATAAAATAACCTCCGGTGTCATCAATATGATGGCTTCATTTAAAGTTGCTGACTGTAAACAATCATAAACTAGATAATGCCATATATGTGCCAACTATTTAAGTTGTTGATTTAAATGTTTTAATGTACTTGCCTTCTGTTACCACTACCCTCTATTGCACACTCATCGTGCGCTCTATGCACTATATTGGTGCAATGGTGGTGGTGATCATTAAACTTATACATTTGTTATTACTCAGTTCGATATTATGGTTTATTTTCAACGATTACCAGTAAAATCGTGTTCAAATTATTTTGACAATATATATGCAATATAGGTCGCAGATATTACCGCTTAAAACACTTTATTACGCTGTGATTTGCCTGCTAAAAGCCCGTATGCGGCCTATCGCACGGTTTTTAAATAAAAAAAAATGCAATCATTTTACTCTGCGCCAAAATTTTGCTAGGTAGATCACAGCGGGACGGTTACAATACCGCCTAATTTTTACACATAAAAAACATATAGAGGCATCACAGTGCTAGATAAACTACGCAACATTGCGATTATCGCTCACGTTGACCACGGCAAAACGACTTTAGTTGACAAGTTATTAGAACAGTCAGGTACTTTAGAAACACGTGGTGGTAATGAAGAACGTGTAATGGATTCCAACGATCTTGAAAAAGAACGTGGTATTACAATTCTTGCTAAGAACACAGCAATTATCTGGAAAGATTACCGTATCAACATCGTAGATACTCCAGGACACGCCGATTTCGGTGGTGAAGTTGAGCGTATTATGTCTATGGTAGACAGTGTTTGTTTGATCGTTGACGCAGTTGATGGCCCTATGCCACAAACGCGTTTCGTAACACAAAAAGCATTTGCTCACGGTCTTAAGCCAATTGTTGTTATCAACAAAATCGATAAGCCTGGTGCTCGACCTGAATGGGTAATGGATCAAGTATTTGATTTGTTCGATAACCTAGGCGCTACTGATGAACAGTTAGACTTTAAAGTTGTTTACGCTTCAGCGTTAAATGGCTGGGCTAACTCTGAGTCAGAAGAAGCAACTGAAAACATGGAACCTTTATTCCAAGCTATTGTTGACGGTGTTGCTCCACCTGAAGGCGATCGTGACGGTGATTTCCAAATGCAAATCTCGCAACTTGATCACAACGCATATGTTGGCGTGATCGGTGTTGGTCGTGTAACGCGTGGTTCTGTTAAAGTAAATCAACAAGTTACTATTGTTGGTTCTGACGGTAAAGAACGTAAAGGTAAAGTTGGCCAAGTATTAGGTTACTTAGGTCTTGAACGTCATGATGTTGAACTTGCACAAGCAGGCGATATCATTGCAGTTAGTGGTTTAGGCGAACTTAAGATTTCTGACACTATTTGTGCACAGAACAATGTTGAAGCGCTACCACCATTATCAGTTGATGAACCAACTGTAACAATGACGTTCCAAGTAAATAACTCACCATTCTGTGGTAAAGAAGGTAAATTTGTTACATCACGTAACATCCTTGACCGTCTGAACAAAGAGTTAGTACACAACGTTGCACTTAAAGTAGAAGAAACTGCTGATCCAGATAAATTCAAAGTATCTGGCCGTGGTGAACTTCACTTAGGTATCTTAATTGAAAACATGCGTCGTGAAGGTTTCGAGCTAGCAGTATCTCGTCCTGAAGTTATCGAAAAAATGATCGATGGTAAGTTACACGAACCAATGGAAACATTGACAGTTGATTGTGAAGATCAACACCAGGGTTCTGTTATGGAACAGTTAGGTATCCGTAAAGCGGAACTAACTAACATGACTCCAGATGGTAAAGGTCGTATTCGTTTAGACTTCATCATCCCAAGCCGTGGTTTAATCGGTTTCCAAACTGAATTCTTAACAATGACTTCTGGTTCTGGTCTTCTATACCATAGCTTCGATCATTATGGTCTGCATAAAGGCGGAACAATTGGTCAACGTCAGAATGGTGTATTAGTTTGTAATCAAACTGGTAAAGCTGTTACTTACTCTCTATTCTTCTTACAAGATCGTGGTCGCCTGTTCTTAGGTCACGCTACAGAAGTATACGAAGGTCAAATTGTTGGTATTCATAACCGTGCTAACGATTTAACAGTTAACTGTATCCGTGGTAAGCAGCTTACTAACGTACGTTCTTCTGGTACTGATGAAGCACAAACGCTTTCACCAGCAATCGTATTGACTCTTGAGCAAGCGCTTGAATTCATCGACATCGATGAGTTAGTTGAAGTTACACCAAAAAGCATTCGTATCCGTAAGAAACTTCTTTCAGAAAACGATCGTAAACGTGCTGGTCGTCCAGTTAAATAATAATAGTTAGCGGGGTTATTATTTAATAATCTTGGCGCTATGACAAAAAAAGGTGATACTTAGGTATCACCTTTTTTTTATCTTAAAATTACCAAGGACGGAACCTGTGGTTACTTTATCTTATCAACAATCGTTGGTATTACTTGCTAAAACAAAAACCAGCCTCAGGTTGTCCTTATTAACTTGCTTTGCCTTTCTACGTTATTTCGGTAAACGCGTCAGTGATGATCGGATCACGGTTAACGCCAGTTCTCTCGCCTATACCACGCTACTTTCTCTCGTGCCTTTAATTACCGTGTTGTTTTCTGTCATGTCTGCGTTTCCTATCTTTGAAACCTGGCAGCAGAGTGTTGAATCATTTTTATATACCAACTTAGTACCGCATGCGACGGGGACTATTCAAGACTATTTACAGGATTTTGTAGCCAACACCGGTAAGATGACCTCTATCGGTTCTGGGGCATTATTCATGGTGGCATTGCTGCTGATTAACACTATAGATAAACACATTAACTATATTTGGCGGTGTAAAATAGATCGCAGTTTCTTTTTATCTTTCGCCGTTTATTGGCTTATCTTAACGTTTGGTCCACTTTTCATCGCCATCAGTTTAGGTGTTTCTTCTTATCTATTATCCTTGTCATTCGTGACCGATGTAACTGAAGTAACGGGTACGGTGAGTTTATTAAAACTGGTACCCGCGTTATTAGGTACACTGGGTTTATTTGTGATGTATGTGGTGATCCCACATCGCCGTGTGCCGCGGCGTTATGCCCTTATTGGTGCGTGTATTAGTGCCTTTTTGTTTGAAACGATTAAACGTGTCTTCACTTGGTATTTAGTGCAATTTCCCTCTTATGAAGTGATTTATGGCGCATTAGCAACTATACCTATCTTACTGGTTTGGATTTATATGTGCTGGTTAATCGTGTTGTTAGGCGCTGAAATTACCGCGTCATTGACCGAGTTTACTGAACAGCTAAAACTCAAAAAAGTACAACCTGAATACCAACAACAGTCACATAATCAGCAACAAGCACACCTATCTATGGATGACAGTTCTGACTAAGCAAGGCAATTTAAACCCGCAAACGCGATAAAATTGTCTTCGCCGATGTTAGGTGCAACTATCAACCTCAGTGTCCTTTGTTGCGGAACAGGAGGTTGATATAACTATGATTGGACTGTACCCCGCCATCCAGCATTACGCTGAACATTATTTACCTGTGAATGCCCAACATTGCCTTTATATTGAGGAGGTGGGGAATCCGGACGGTATACCGTTATTATTTCTTCATGATGGTCCCGGTAAGGGGATTCTGGAGGATGATCGACGTTTATTCGACCCTAAGCTATACCGCATTATTTTATTCGACCAACGCGGCTGTGGGCGCTCTAAGCCATATGCATGCACTGACGATAATACCAGCCAAGACTTAGTGCAGGATATCAATGCGATCTTAACGTTATTGAATATCCACCGCTGCGTATTATTCGGTGAAGGCTGGGGCGCAACATTGGCATTATTATACAGTTTGAATTATCGTGATAAGGTGCGAGGGTTAATATTGCACAGTGTATTTTTAGCCCGAGATCAGGATTTAACCTGGCAATTTTCTGCTTCAGGCGGTGCTGCGCAGCTATTTCCTGAACATTTTAGCCATTTACACAGTCATGCTAATGGCAATGATTATGCGGCGCTACTATCCTCGTATCGCCAGTTGTTAGCCAGTGATAATGACATCGAGAAAATGACCGCCGCGAAGGCGTGGGTGGAATGGCAGGCGCAGATTGGCAATCCCCATCCGGAATTTCGCAGTAAGGTGGATTTGATTGATGCCGATGTGGCGTTAAGTATGTCGACCCTACAGTGTCATTATTTTTCCCAGCACTGTTTTATTAGCGATAATTATATTTTTGAATGCTGTGGTGCATTAGCGCAAGTGCCGATGATCATGGTACATGGCCGTTTTGATATTTCCAATCCACTCGGGCCTGCTTATGCGTTATGCCAGCGTTTACCATTAGCACAGTTATTTATTGTGCCTTATGCTGGGCACTTCGACTGTGAGCCAGGCATGATTGATGCGTTACGAAAAGCGACCGAGCTCATGGCTGAGATTATCGATTATGAGTTTGTCAGTGATTAATTTAAGCCGTTTCGGTATTATCAATAACATTAAGATTTAATAATGATTATTGAGGCAAGGCATGATTGCATTGATCCAACGTGTGCACAAAGCAGATGTAAGCGTTGAAAATGAAGTGATTGGTAAAATAGAGCAAGGTTTACTGGTATTTCTGGGTGTTGAGAAAGGCGATACGGAAGCCAAAGCGAAACGTTTATGTGAAAAATTATTAGCCTATCGGGTGTTTAGTGATAGCGATGATAAAATGAATTTAAATGTGCAGCAAGTTGACGGTGAGCTGTTGGTGGTGTCACAATTTACCCTTGCCGCGGATACTAATTCAGGTACGCGTCCCAGCTTTTCGACGGCCGCTGCGCCTGCTGATGCTTATCATTTATATGAGTATTTTGTTGGTCAATGTCACCAGAAAAAAATAACCACAGCAACAGGACGCTTTGCCGCAGATATGCAAGTGTCGTTAGTCAATGATGGACCAGTTACTTTTTGGCTGCAGGTGTAGAGCGCAGACCATGAGTGATAATAATAGACAAGGAGAGACTATGTTTCACGTGCATGTTCCTGAAACGGAACAAGAGTTAGAAGATTATTATCATTTACGTTGGTCGCTGTTAAGAGCGCCATTACAGCGTCCGCGTGGCACCGAAAAAGATATTTATGATGAGCACAGTGAACATCGTATGATCTTGGATAGTTCCGGTACGCCTATCGCCTGTGGTCGGATTTATACCGCTGGCGTAAACGAATCTCAAATACATTATATGGCTGTAGACCCAAATCACCGTAAAAAAGGCTTGGGTAGCTTGCTGATTTCAGCGTTGGAAGATGAAGCATATAAAGCCGGTAGCGAACGTATTGTCATGAATGCGCGTGTTGAAGCGGTACCATTCTATGAAAAATGTGGCTTTTCCTTAGTCGGTAGTGGCCAAATCAGTGAAGGTGTTCAGCATCGTCAGATGATTAAAGAAGTCAGTGCCATGGATAAGATCTTACGCCATCCAGGATGGTGTGCGGAACTGCAAAATGAGTGGGCAACTAAGATCCCCATTAGTCAGCATATGGGCATTAGTATTCGCCAATATAGCGGCTGGCGCTTTGAAACTTCAGCGCCATTAAACGCCAATGTCAACGTTCACGACACCATGTTTGCAGGCAGTATTTATAGTCAGGCAACATTAACCGGTTGGGGATTAGTTTGGTTAATGCTTAAAGAACAGGGCTTAATGGGTAATATTGTGCTGTCGAAAGGCAGTATTAATTATAAACGGCCGATTAATCTTGAACCGTTTGCGGTGGCGCATAAATATCGCATGAAGGGCAGCTTTCTTGAGCTACTAGAAGGGCGTAACGCCAAGCTGGATATTGACGTTGATGTTTACAGTGGCCCTAAATTGGCTGCGGTGTTTAGTGCGACCTTTGTGGTGATTCCTATCGGTGCCTAGTGTTATCGCCTAATCCTTAATTAACGCTTAGCCCTAGTTTAACTGCGCTAAGCGTTAGAATAAATGTCTTTATCTGCCATCCAGCGCTGGGTGATCGCATGGGCATTATCTGGATGCTGTTGCAGTAAGTGGCGAGCAATATTTTGCACTAAAGGTATCAGTTGCTGGTCGCGCACTAAGTCTGCGACTTTTAAGTCGGCAATACCGGTTTGCTTACTGCCGAGCATTTCGCCGGGGCCACGGATCTCAAGGTCACGCTGCGCAATTTTAAAACCGTCGGTGGTTTCGCGTAATACCGACAACCGCTTGCTACCGCTCTCTGAAAGGGGGGCGTGATAAAGTAATACGCAATGACTCGCCACTTTCCCACGACCAACCCGACCGCGTAACTGATGTAATTGTGCCAGACCCAAACGCTCTGGATTTTCGATAATCATCAGACTCGCATTGGGGACGTCCACACCGACTTCAATGACCGTTGTCGCGACCAGTAAATCCAGTTCTTTGTTCTTAAACGCCGCCATGACGTATTGTTTTTCAATGGCTTTCATTCGGCCATGGACTAAACCAATACGTAAGTCGGGTAATTGTTTCTGTAAATCATTAGCGGTATCTTCCGCGGCTTGCACTTCCAATACTTCTGACTCTTCAATTAGGGTACATACCCAATAGACCTGACGGCCTTCATTCTTAACCGCTAACTCGACCCGTTCAATAATTTTACCGCGTTTACTATCGGGCATCACCACGGTTGTGATTGGTGTGCGTCCCGGCGGTAATTCATCAATCACCGAGGTATTTAAGTCGGCATATGCGGTCATGGCTAAGGTTCGCGGGATCGGGGTTGCGGTCATAAATAATTGATGGGGGTATAAACCACTCACCGCGCCTTTTTCACGTAGAGCAAGACGTTGTTCGACACCAAAGCGATGTTGTTCATCGATAATCACTAAGGTTAAATTTAAAAATTTTACCGCATCTTGAAAAATAGCATGAGTGCCGACAATCATCTGAGTTGCGCCACTGGCAATCGACTCCAGCTCAGCTTCTCGCGCTTTACCTTTTTGTTTACCCGATAGCCAGCCGACTTTAATGCCCAGTTGATTGAACCAGGCTTTGAAATTAAGCGCATGTTGTTCGGCTAATATCTCTGTGGGTGCCATCAATGCCACTTGATAGCCATTACCGATAGCCTGAAGGGCTGCTAGAGCCGCGACAAGAGTTTTACCTGATCCAACGTCACCTTGAACTAATCGCATCATAGGGTAGCTTTTATGGAGGTCCTGTTGGATCTCAGCAACCACGCGTTGTTGCGCATTAGTTGGCGTAAAAGGCAGTTGCGCTAAAAATTTGTCGGTCAGTGTTTTGCTGGGCTGCAGTTTTAGTGCTGGATGCTGCTGCATTTTTTTGCGTAATTGCAGCATACTGATATTTTGCGCTAGCAGCTCTTCAATAATCAAGCGTTGTTGCGCAGGGTGCTGACCTTGCTCCAATAATTCCAGCGACACATCAGGTGTTGGTCGATGTAATAATTGAATGGCATGGTTTAATTCAATTTGGCCGGTATACAGTCCTGTCGGTAGTAATTCTTGCAATGTGCTTTGGCTAAGGTGCTGCAGTGCTTGATCGGTTAGATTACGCAAGGTTAATTGTTTTAAGCCATCGGTTGAAGGGTACACAGGTGTCAGTGTTTCTTCACTCATCTCAGAAGTGCTGGCGTGCGCGAGTTTATATTCTGGATGGACAATCTCATAACCAAAGCGGCCACGGCGAAATTCGCCAAACGCGGTAATGGTTTTACCGATATTGAAACTGTTTTTTTGTCCGGCATTAAAGTGGAAAAACAATAGCGTGATGATGCCTGTGCCGTCGTTGACTTTACAAGACATTATTTTGCGTTTACCAAAGGTGACATCGCAGCTGACGATCTCGCCTTCGATAGTGCCGTGCAGACCGGGTAATAGGTCTTGGATCGGATAGATGGTGGTGCGATCCTGATATCGACTTGGCAGGTGAAAAAGCAAATCCTGAACCGTCACTAAGTTCAGCTTTGCTAACTTGTCGGCCATTTTGGCGCCAACACCTTTTAATTCGATAACCGGGATCTTATCTAATCGCATAATTACTCACGAATCTACTGTATATATGAACATATATTATCAGAAGATGCGGATTATACTAGCCTAGTTTGAGCTACGTAATGCATTCCACCACGATTCGTCAGCAACTATCTGACCTTCTTCATCTAATTCTGGGTAAGCGAGCCCTTTACGTTTACAGGCTTTAGCAAAGACAGGATGGCCGCCTTCAAAGTAAATTTTGTGTTGTTCTTCAGCTGGTAACTTGCTCTCGCCTTGGTACATGCCGGCGTTGTCACGTTGACGCTGTGCTTCGTACAAGATGGTCGCTGTCGCTACTGATACGTTTAGTGACTGCACCATGCCAACCATCGGAATGATGATATCTTGATCGGCAAGTGCTAATGCTTCTGCACTGATGCCAGTCTTTTCTTGACCCATTAAGATCGCGGTTGGTTTGGTGTAATCAATTTCACGGAAATCCACGGCATTATCCGACAGGTTCGTTGCAAGCACTTGCATACCCTGCGCTTTCAACTCTTTAATGGCTTCAGCAATATTATCGTGAGAGTGTACTTTCACCCAGTTTTGGCTACCAGTAGCAGTACCACCAGATACTTTTGTTGGGCGTATAGACCATACCGCGTGAACATTGTTGACACCAACAGCATCACACGTTCTTACTACAGCAGCAAGGTTATGTGGTTTATGTACTGCTTCCATACAAACGGTTAAATCTGGTTGGCGGTGTTGGAGCATTTTAGTAATGCGGTCTAAACGTTCTGGGGTCATGGTCTTACTCTATAAGATTTAATTGGCGAGGTATTATACCCAAATAATCGGCTAATGCGAGTATCTGCAGTTAGCTTAAGTGGGTCTAGGATAGCTGAATGATAAATATATCGCCAAGGCATTGTCAGCAAGGCCCTGGCGAGCAACGTAATAGCGAGACATTATGCTTCGCTATTAGCTGTTTAGTTATAACTGCGCGATATTTTCAATACATCTTGTAGGGTGCGGATCTTCTTCATTACATCAGCCACATGTTTGCGGTTTTTAGCGGTAATAAGAATATCCACGTTATACACACGGGCATCTTTCTCATCGGTGACAATATTGTGGATATTGGCACCTGTGGCGGCAACAGTATTGGTTAGTTTAGCTAATACACCTTGGTGATTAACTACTTGAATACGGATCTCAGTTTTAAACTCTTGGCTTGGATCGATATTATCATCCCACTCAACCGGAATATAACGATCCGGTTCATTTTGATAACCGTGAATATTACGACAGGTTTCAATATGCACGACTAGCCCTTTACCTGGACTTAAATGCGCAACAATCGGATCACCTGGAATAGGGTGGCAGCAGTTAGCAAAACTAACCAGCATACCTTCCGCGCCCTTAATCGGCATTTTGTCTTGTTCTTCCGAGCGTGGTGCAAGATCGGTGAGCTCATCAACACGACCTTGTAGACGACGCGCCACTAGAATACTCATGATGTTGCCTAGCCCAATTTCGATAAGTAAGTCATCGAAGGTTTCACACTTAATATCAGTCAGTACTTGGCTTAAATTTTCTGCAGCAATATCTTCAATTTTGACGCCATTGAGGGCATGATTTAATAATCGGCGACCAAGGATAATTGAATCCTCGGTACGCATATTTTTCAATTGCTGACGAACGCGGCCGCGGGCTCTGCCTGTGACAATAAAGTTTAACCAAGCGGCATTTGGACGCGCACCCGGTGCGGTAATAATTTCCACTGTTTGACCATTTTTTAATGGCTGACTGAGTGCATGTGGTTGACGATTTACACGTGCACCAACACAAGTATGACCAACATCGGTATGAATGGAATAAGCCACGTCGACTGGTGTTGCGCCACGAGGTAATTCGATGATCTTACCTTTCGGCGTGAACACATAAATTTCATCTGGGAACAGATCGGTTTTCACACTCTCAATAAATTCAAACGACGAACCGGCACTTTGCTGCAGTTCGAGTAGGCTTTGCATCCACTTCTGCGCACGCAATTGAGCGTTGGTATTAATTTTGTCTGCGCCTTGCTTATACGACCAATGCGCGGCAACACCACGGTCAGCCATCAGGTCCATATCTTTAGTGCGGATTTGAATTTCCAGTGGTACGCCGTGTGGGCCGACCAACGAAGTATGCAGGGATTGATAACCATTGGTCTTGGGAATGGCAATATAATCTTTAAAGCGCGTTATTTTGGGCTTATACAAGCTGTGCATTTGACCCAGTACGCGGTAACAGGTATCTAGATCGTCAACGATGATTCTAAAAGCATAAATATCGACAACCTCATGGAACTGTACCCGTTTTTTCTTCATCTTGTTATAAATACTAAAGATGAGTTTTTCGCGGCCATGGGTTTCCGCTGGTACACCGGCTTCTGCTAAACGACCTTCAATTTCTTGACGGATGTTCGACATGACTTCTTTGCGGTTACCACGTGCCGATTTTACTGATTCGACAAGAATACGGTAACGCATTGGGTACATGGCTTCTAACCCGAGTTCCTCTAATTCATTTTTAATATTATGAATACCAAGGCGGTTCGCAATCGGGGCGAAAATTTCTAATGTTTCGCTAGCAATACGGCGGCGCTTGTCAGGTCTTAATGCCCCTAAGGTACGCATGTTGTGTGTGCGATCGGCTAGTTTGATTAAGATAACGCGAATGTCTTGAACCATCGCCATGAACATTTTACGGAAGTTTTCCGCTTGGGCTTCTTTGCGATCGCGGAATTTTAGCTTATCAAGCTTAGACACACCTTCGACTAATTCAGCAACGGTATTGCCAAATAATGAAGCAAGGTCTTCTTGGGTGGTTGGCGTATCTTCAATCACATCATGGAGCAGGGCGGCCATAATGGTTTTATGATCAAGACGCATTTCAGCAAGAATTTCAGCAACGGCAACAGGGTGAATAATATAAGGTTCGCCCGTACTTCTTTTTTGAGGTAGATGCGCTTCTCGCGCGACTAAATAAGCATGCTCAATGAGTTCGACTTGTTCAACCGATAGATAGGTTGATGTCGTTGCTTTTAAATTTGCGAATATATGCAAGTACTGCCTCGTTACTAAAAAGTTGATATAAATAAGATGATAATATTAGCAAGATAATAAAAAGTGGAACTAATTGCACCTTTAAATTTACATCTTCGTCATATTTATGCCAACTCAAGCTTGAATTAGCGGTTTGGGGATTTTGAATTTAAAAAGATATACAAACCTATAAACATTAATTTGGCCGGATCATAGGTATTAAAAAAGGTGCAATATGCACCTTTTTATAAAACCATCAAAAAAGATGATTAAGTATTAACCACGGCCTTCAGCGATTGCTGCAACTGCTGCAACTTGCTGTGCTTCGTGTTCTTGCTGTTCTTGACGGTCGCTAGCATCCATCAATTCGTTGCTCATTAGACCAGCTTCAATTTCACGAAGGGCAATGACAGTCGGCTTATCATTCTCTGGTGCTACCAAAGGTTCTTTGCCGTGAACTGCGATTTGACGAGCGCGACGTGCCGCCATTAATATTAGGTCGAAACGGTTACCAACCTGTTTTACAGCATCTTCTACGGTTACGCGTGCCATGCAGGAACTCCAAGTGAATTAAGTCTAAAAAATGACGAGAAACTATACTTTATTTTTGCCTAATTAACCAGCAAATCTTTCATAATTACGTTGTTTTTTGCTGCTTGCTTCGCTGAACCAAGTCGTTCCGCACGTACAATCGCGTGTAGATCTTCAAGGGCAGTGGAGAAATCATCATTAATAATGAGGTAATCATATTCATTATAGTGCGACATTTCAGCTTCTGCTTCAGCCATTCGGCTTGCTATGATCTCTTCACTGTCTTGACCGCGACTGTTAAGGCGACGTTCAAGTTCTTCGCGACTCGGTGGTAGGATAAAAATACCACGCGCATCAGCAATCTGTTGTTTAATTTGACGGGCACCTTGCCAGTCGATATCTAAGAAAATATCAATGCCACGAGCTAGGGTATTTTCAATCATCACGCGTGACGTACCGTAGTAATTACCGAATACTTCAGCCCATTCAAAAAACTCATTGTTTTCGATTTGCGCTTTAAAATCAGCAACGGGAATGTAGTGGTAATGGGTACCGTCAATTTCACCAGGGCGAATAGCGCGAGTAGTGTGAGAGACAGACACTTTCATATCGCTGCTTGGGTTTGCATCTAAAAGTGCTTTGATAAGACTTGATTTTCCTGCGCCACTTGGAGCGGATACAATAAATAGAGTGCCTTTACGTGCCATGGTGAACCTTTGATGAGAGTATTTAATGGGAGTTAAAAGCGACCCAAGATAGCATAAATAGCAGGAGGAATTAAACTGCTTTAATGGTTTACGCAGTGATAGCCACAAAAAATAGTTATAAAGTGCTGCACTTATCAAGCAACTTCAGCAACGACTTAATGTGTATGCGGTGTTGATGATAGGTTGATAAGCGCAATACCAACAGCAATAAATAACATGCCGATCCAAACTTTAGTATCAAGATGTTGTTTGTAGACTAAGCTCGACATGTAAGTGACTAAAATAATAGCTAATCCTGCCCATGACGCATGTACAATACCGACGGGTAAGTTTTTAACGGCTTGGCCTAAAAATAAAAACGCCAGCAGGTGACCAAAGATAACAATGACGCTGGGCCAGAAGTTGCTAAAGCCGTTGGTGGCTTTCAAAGCGACATGTGATGTTGCTTCTGCTAATACGCCTAATAAAAGAAATAACCAACCCATAACGCTACCAGCTCACTTTATTTATAGAAAATATAGAAAATATAGAAAATATAGAAAATTTTTATACTTTAAAAAAACGCCTTCACATACTTACGCATGTGAAGGCGGATATAACACGATTAATTACTAAACTATTTTTAATAAACAACCGGTTGTAGAAGGTGCTACTTATCGAAATGAATGACAGTACGAATACTTTCGCCTTTGTGCATCAATTCAAATGATTCGTTAATGTCCTCTAAGCCCATGGTATGGGTAATGAAATCGTTTAGTTTGAAATCACCAGCCATGTAACGTTCTACAATTTCAGGTAACTCTGAACGACCTTTAACACCACCGAATGCACTGCCACGCCATACACGACCCGTTACAAGTTGGAATGGACGAGTCGAGATCTCTTTACCTGCACCGGCTACACCAATAATCACTGATTCGCCCCAACCTTTGTGACAACATTCTAATGCCGAACGCATTACATCTACGTTACCGATACATTCGAATGAGTAATCAACACCACCGTCTGTTAGTTCAACGATCACGTCTTGAATTGGTTTGTCGTAGTCTTTCGGATTGATGCAGTCTGTAGCGCCTAATTGACGTGCTAGTTCGAACTTGCTTTCGTTAATGTCGATAGCAATGATACGACCTGCTTTTGCCATTTGTGCGCCGATAATTGCAGAAAGACCGATACCACCTAGGCCAAAAACAGCAACTGTGTCGCCTTCTTGCACTTTGGCTGTATTAAGCACTGCGCCCATACCTGTGGTAACGCCACAACCTAATAAACAAACTTCTTCTAACGGTGCTTCTTTATTTACTTTTGCTAACGAGATTTCTGGTAGTACTGTGTATTCAGAGAACGTTGAGCAGCCCATGTAATGGAAGATTGGCTGACCGTCTTTGTAAAAACGTGTGGTGCCGTCTGGCATTACGCCTTTACCTTGAGTTTCACGAATTTTTTGGCAAAGGTTAGTTTTACCTGATTTACAGTACTTACATTCGCCACATTCTGGGGTGTAAAGTGGGATAACGTGGTCGCCAACTGCAACACTTGTTACGCCTTCACCAATTTGTTCAACGACACCGCCACCTTCATGGCCAAGAATCACTGGGAAGATACCTTCTGGATCATCACCTGACATCGTGAATGCGTCTGTGTGGCATACGCCAGTTGCCACTATGCGCACTAATACTTCACCAGCGCGGGGTAACATCACATCAACTTCTTCAATAGAAAGTGGTTGGTTAGGGCCCCAAGCAATAGCCGCTTTTGATTTAATAAATTTATCAGTCATGTTGTTCTCGCTAATTTATATTGTCATTTGGGAGGTAACACTGAGGTCCCCTCGTTTTGTTGGAGCCATTATAGTTATTTCTCAGATATTGATAATCCCATTAAATTACAAATTACTTTTACTACATGGTAACAATTGGCGGTTATTAGCAGTGATTGGCTGAAAATCTAAGTTGAATGACTGGTATGCAGGTTTTTTACCGCGAGGTTATTCTATTTATCATAAAAAAAGCCTGATATTGCTATCAGGCTTTCATGCATTAATTAACTTGGCTGGACACCATTTAATTAAGCGAATTTCTTTTCTAAATGGGCAATGATGTCATTTGATTCATACATCCATTGTACTTGACCATTTTCTTCAATGCGCAGGCAAGGTACTTTACGGCGACCGCCTTGTTGCTCTAGTTCGTTACCAAACGTCGCATCATTTTTTGCATCACGTACAGTAATATCTAGGTTTAAACGCTTCATGCTACGACGTACTTTTACACAAAATGGGCAAGCTTCAAATTGGTAAAGTGACATGTTATTAATTTCACTATCCACTTTTGCTTGTTCATCTGCAGGGCGTTTCATGCTTTTTGGCGAGAAGATGAAATTAAGCGTTAAAATAAGACGGCCTAGTAACCAGCGAATAACTTTCATGAATAAGTACCTTGTGAAAATGGGGTGATTTTTTCGGTATGCTAACACATTTATAGTCTGTTAGGCGACGCCCAGAACGACCCTCGGTGTTTATCAACAAGGGCGCTAGGCGTAGACCTGATTAGTTATTGATTATAATCAAGTCGATATACGAGTGACTAAGCACGACGCTTTCTAAATGCGTAGATACCAGCGCCATAGATGGTTTTGAAGAACACTGGCCAAGTACCGAGATTGGCTTTTGGCTGTTGCTGTTTGGCAATACGCGCAAGCTGAGCTTCATACCAAGTAATGTCTAACATCGCCATACGATCAATGGCTTTCACACCTGTGGTTAAGTTCGGTAAACTAATTTTATGCTCATCCGATGCCATTAATTTATTCGGCAGTTGGGTATCTAGCGACATTGGACGCGCGAGTCCGATAAAATCAGTGGCATTGCTTTGCAGTGCTGACAACATGGCTTTGCTTGAACGGAAACCGCCCGTCACCACTAACGGTGTGTCGCTGATAGCACGCACTTTTTCAGCATAGCTAAGGAAATAAGCTTCACGCGCTAAGGTTGATTTTTTTACCTTATGACCGGTCATCGTCGGACTTTCATAAGTACCTCCGCTGATTTCAATCTGATCGATACCAGCATCGGACAAGGCTTTTACTACCTGCATCGATTCTGCTTCAGTAAAACCACCACGCATGAAATCGGCTGAATTTAATTTAATGCCAATGGGAAATTCATCACCGACTTCGGCGCGTATAGCTTGATAGATAGATAATACAAAACGCATGCGGTTTTCAATGCTACCACCCCATTTATCGTCACGTTGATTATGACGTGGAGACAGGAACTGACTAACTAAGTAACCGTGCGCACCGTGAATTTGCACACCAGAGAAACCCACTTTCTTAGCCAGTTTGGCACTGGTTTGGAACTGACCAATAATGTTCAGGATTTCTTTTTCGGTTAGCGCGCGCGGGGTATTAAAGCCTTTTTCCAAACCGTTGGTTAATGCGATAGCCGAGGGGGCAACGGGTTCTTTATTAATAAAGTTCGGTGTTTGTTTGCCGGGATGATTTAACTGCGCCCACAATTGAGTATCGTTAACGCTGCCTTGTTGTGCCCAGTTTTTAAATTCGCTTAAATTACTTTGTTCATCTAATACGACGTTTTTGGGCTCACCTAAAGCATTGCGAGCAACCATGATATTACCGGTAATTGATAAGCCTAAACCACCTAACGCCCAAGCGTGATAAAGCGTAGCTAGACCCGGTAATGGATTGTGTTGGGCATCACCAAGCTGTTCGCTCATTGCCGATTTAAATAAACGGTTTTTAATAAACGTGCCATTTTTTAAGGTAAAACCTTGTTGTAATGTAATTGCTGTAGTCATTATTAATCCTGCTTTAAATAAATCATTAGACCGGTCGTCTTAAGCTAGGGTCAAAAAAACGATATTATAATTCGACTCATAATATCGCTGTCTGTTTGTCTGTCAGTTTTTGTGAAGTAATTAGTTAGCTTTTAAAATGTCATCAAAAATGAAATCGGTGATCTGCGTTAGATTATCGGTATTACCGGCGATCTTCATTTCGATTAAACTGCCTTCCCATGCCGTCCACATTAATGTCGCTAGCTGTTTGGCTGGTAAGTCTGTGCGGATCAATTGCTGTGCTTGCGCATCGCTGATTAATCCAGATAATAATATGTTTAGCGCTTTAACCGAACGTTGCATTGCTTGTTGGCATAATGCACTGGAATCACCAATATCGTTGGCCACACTGGCAACCAAACAACCTTGCTTACCTTGGTTTTCGCTGTACTTTTGGCGGCCTTTTTCAAATAGCGCACGCAACTTTTGTATTGGGTTCAGGTTTACGTCATCCAATAGCGGTTGAATTTCCTTGGCATTGGCGTGCATATCGGCTTCGATTAGCTCGGCAACAAAGGCTTCTTTGCTATTAAAATAGTTATAAAAGGACCCTTTAGGTACTTTCAGCTCATCTAGGATCTGTTTGATCCCAGTGCCGTGATAACCGTGTTGAGAGATATGCTTGATACCAACTTCAATCAGGGCTTCGCGGGTATGTTCGTTTTGTTTAGGTCTTGGCATTTGGCTATTCTATGACCGATCGTCTTGAAATGCAATTATTAAGGTAGGAGGCTTATCTTTTCCGACCTTAATAACGCGAGTTAGGTGCGATTATATTTTATCCTGCTGCCATTTATCAACAACTAAGGCGGCAATCAAATCACCTTCAACATTCACTGCAGTTCTAAATGTATCGAGTGGACGTTCGATAATAAGTAAGATGGCGATGCCTTCTAATGGAATACCGGCTGCTAACATCACCAACTGCATGCCTGACATCGAACCTGATGGCATACCTGGCGCGCCGACTGACGATACCATCGCCATGATAAATATCATTACGACACCTGTGGTCGTTAAATCAATACCAAATAACTGCGCGAGGAAGATGGCAGCAACACCTTCAAACAAGGCGGTACCATCCATATTCATCACCGCGCCAAGCGGCAGAACAAAACTGCTGGTACTTTGTGATATGCCCAGCTCGTTCTCTGCGGCTTGCATAGATAGTGGTAGAGTTGCGGAGCTTGATGACGTGGCAAACGCCATCGCTAGTGGTGCGGATATGGCTTTAAACAAAGTGCTAAATTTAATGCCAGTAAAAATTTTAGCCAGAGTCGGTAATACAATCAGACCGTGGATAAGGGTTAGTACAAATACTAACAAGGCGAACAGCGCCAACTGGCCAAATAAGCCGGTATTACCAGTGACGGTAAACTCAAATACGATGGCAAACACGGCAATCGGTGCGAGACGAATAATGCTCTGTACTAATTTATTTAAGCCTGTATTCAAACCTGCAATCACAGTAAATACCACATGATTTTGTGGCAATGAACGTAATAGCGATACTGAAAATAACAACGAGAATAAAACAATCGCTAACAGGTTGCCGTTAACCAAGGCTGAAAAAGGATTCACTAACGCCATCGTCAATAATTTAGCGGTAATGCTGGAGCCTGTTACTGTATCTTGTTCAATTAAATTAATGTGGTCAGCAACAACGACTGGCTCAACAAGTGGCTGCCATTCTGGCATTAACAGCGCAGCACCGAGCCCGAGACTGATCGCGATAATCGACGTTAAGCTGTAAAAAGCGAGGGTGCTTACGCCTAAGGTTTTTAATTTTAGCGTTGAACCTATATTGGTAATACCCTGCATTAACGACAGCATGACTACTAAGCCGATAACCATTTTAAGTAAACCGGTATAGGTGGTCTTGCCTAACAAGATTAATTGATACCAAGTTTGTTCTGTAACGTGTTCAGCCACGGGCTCGGTAATATTGGCTACAGTGGGCATTATTGTGGCAAAAATCCAAGCCAGAATAGCGGCAGTCAGTAGTTGCAATGGCAATGAACGCTTGATAGTAGATAGCATAATCTTTCTCGTGAGAGTTACTGGATATCAGTAATTAAGGCGAGATTATAGGGGAGTTATTAGCAGATGATAATTAGCTCGATAAGCAAATCACTTTTACTGCATAGTAATAATTTAGGTTTATTGTGGCTAATAACTTATAATTGTTACTTAACAGTTGAATAAGAGAATGTATTGATGAGTGATTGGTCTGGTGTCAGTGAGTTTGTTGCGGTTGCTGAAACCGAAAGTTTTACCGCGGCGGCCAAGCGTTTAGGGATCTCGACGGCGCAAGTGAGTCGACAGGTTTCGGCACTTGAAGAGCGCTTGTCGGCAAAGTTATTCTACCGGACCACGCGTAAAGTATCTGTGACTGAAGTGGGTGGCATTTACTATCAACATTGTCGTCAGGTAATGGATGGTTTAGCTGATGCTGAACGTGCCATCAGCAATTTACAAAGCACGCCAAAAGGTAAGTTAAAAATAACCGCGCCAATCACCTATGGTGAACGCAGTGTGGCACCGTTAGTAAATGACTTTGTGATCCAGTATCCTGAGCTAGAAGTGCAATTAGTATTATCTAATCAGCAGATTGATTTAATCGATGAAGGCTTTGATTTAGCCATTCGTCTCGGTCAGTTAGGTGATTCATCTATGATCGGTAAACGGCTTGCGACCCGTAAGCAATATGTTTGCGCCGCGCCGGAATATTTAAGTGCCTTTGGTGCCCCGCATACCTTGTCAGAATTAGACCGTCATAATTGCTTATCAGGTACTTTGGATTACTGGCGTTTTCAGGAAAAAGGCAAAGCCCGTAATATTCGCGTGAAAGGTAATTTTAGCTGTAACAGTGGCCCTGTATTAGTCGATGCGGCGTTGAAAGGCGTCGGTATCGTGCAATTGCCCGATTATTATGTGCAGGAATATATTAACCAAGGTCTACTGATTGAATTGCTGCCAAACTACCGCGAACCGGATGATGCTGTGTGGGCGTTATATCCGCAAAATCGTCATCTGTCGCCGAAAGTACGTATGTTGGTAGACTATTTAGCGAAAGAATTGGCGATAAATTAATTATAATAATATCGTTATTTACATAGTTTATGGTCGATAGTGAAGTCGGGAGTCATCGCATTTGACTCCCTTTTTTAGTACTTATTTTTAGTGCAGTTATTTTATTTATACAAGTTAACTGTTATTCGCTAACAGAACTAGTCAATTAACGCTGACACAGTTTCTTGTAACGCTGTTAACTGCGCTTTCAGCGTCGCGACTTCATGTTCTAGTTCATCAACGCGAGTGGCTAATGCGTTATTCTCATCGGCGCTGTTGTTTCTAGTCTGTGCTGAGCTATCCGTTGTGCTAACTGTCGAAGCGACTGGACCACTGAATAGATGGGCATAGCGGCAAGCACTTTGTCCTGGCTCTCTATCCAGTTTAACGATAAACGGACCTTGTTCATGATTGGCTAGCTGATCTAATGCCGTTTCAACTTCTTGTACATCATTAAATGCATGCTGGCGCGCTGAGCGGGTTCTTAGTTCACCCGGTGTTTGCGGCCCACGTAAAAATAATAGCGTCAAAATAGCTAATTGTTGTGGGTTAAAACGAATTTTACTGAACTCAGTATTACCAAAACGATGACGAATTTTAGCGCTGCGTTTACCGCCATTTTCATCGTTTATCACTAAGTGTTTTTTCACCAAGTCATCAACAATGTTTTGTACTTCGTCTTGGCTTAATGACAGTACTGGCTCACGGCTGCTTTTTTGATTACATGCTGACGTTAATGAATTTAACGACAGTGGGTAAGTATCTGGCGTTGTGTGTTCTTTTTCGATTAATGCGCCTAATACGCGCGTTTCATGTAGTGATAATTCATCCATTACCAGTCAATCCCTATTTGCGCTTTAATGCCTGAGCGAAAGGCGTGTTTTTCTTCTCTGACTTCACTTACCGTGTCTGCCATTGCCACGAGATCTTTGTGGGCACTGCGACCTGTGACGATAACAGTCTGATCAACAGGGCGGTTACGGATAGCGCTAAGTACTTCTTCTAGATCTAAATATTGGTAACTGAGCATGTAAGTCAGTTCATCTAATAACACCATTTTTAGATCCGGATTTGCGAGCATGGCTTTAGCATGTTCCCATGCTGTTTCTGCTGCCGCGATATCGGCGGCTTTATCTTGGGTATCCCAAGTAAAACCGGTTTTCATCGCATGGTAAGGCATATCTGGACGAACCTGCTGGATAAATTTAACTTCACCCGCTGCCCAGGTTCCTTTGATAAATTGCACTACACCGGCATTAAAGCCATGGCCAATACAGCGGATCACATTACCAAAACCAGCGCAGGTTTTACCTTTACCGTTACCTGTCATGATGATCAAAATACCACGTTCTTCAGTGGCTTTATCTACACGTTTCGCGACAGTGCTCTGGATCTTTTGCATCTTTTGTTGATGTTTATCTTGGCTATTTTCTTCCGTCATTCCAAATTCCTTTAATGCCTAGTACTGTTAACGTCAGTGTAAGGCTTTTGTGGCTAAATGGAAGTGGGAAAATTAAAAATCACCTTGAGTGAGCTTTTGATAAATCTTATCTTTTAAGGCCACGCGACGACTTTTTAATTCGCTAAAGTGACTGTCTGTGGTGGGAATACCACTGGCTTCAAGGCCGTAAATATGGTGGTCGAGTTGATGGTATTCTTTGGCTAGGGCGGTAAATCCGGGATCGTCGCTTTTTAACTTGGCGATGTCGATAGCGTGGTCTGGGAATTCGTGCGATAGGGGATGTTTTTCATTCTGCATGATAACGGCCTAGGTAATGAACGAGTTCTTTCAGTGTAGTCGAACCCGTTCATTGCGGCATTTAATGCTGAGCTTGTTCTTGGTGCCAATGATCAAGACGTGGTGTTAGCATGATCGCCAGTAATACCAGAGACAAACCACCCATCAAGACAATTACCGCGTAAGGGGCTGTTAAATCAGTTTGTTGAATTAAGCCGGCAAGCAATGCTGCGCCACTCATCTGGATACAACCTAACATAGCGGCGGCTGTGCCTGCGCGTTCACCAAATGCAGCTAATGCCATACTGGTTGCTGGACCAAGCAATAATGCAAAACCAATGCAAAGCAACATCATAGGTAGCATAAAGGCAAAGGCAGCTGACATACCAGTCGTTGGTCCCCATTGTTGTACCACTAACTGTAATACGGCAGATGATAATAAAGCGAGTAGAGCAATAATAACCGTAGGGCGATTACCAAAGCGTTTAATCACTAACGGCGCGGTAAAACAAGCGGCGATATTAACGATGGCATTCAGACCAAATAAACCACTAAACTCTAACTCGGCGATACCTAAGTTGCGGATCAACCAATCGGGTGCATAAGAGACATAGGTTAAGATTGAAGCCATACCAACCATGCAAGCAACGGCATAAAACATAAAGTGGGCATCGTGTAACACAGGTTTAAAGCGATCCCAGTGATAAAGCGAGCCGGATGTATCGGTATTATCTGGGCGAGTCTCAGGTAATTTTCTGATGATCAGTGCAAGTATGATTAAACCGTATATCGCCATGAAGATAAACGTCGAACGCCAGCCAAACTGCAATGCTAATAGACCACCTAGTGTTGGTGCTAATGCTGGGATAACACAGATCACGCCATTTAAATAACTGTAGTAATGCGCGCTTACTTTAGAATCAAAGCTATCTCGTACGGCACTAAATACCACGATTGAAGTGGCACAAGCCGCGATACCTTGTAATACTCGCGCTATTTGTAACCAATGAAATTCAGCCGCGCCTGCAGCAAGTAGACTGCTTAAGCAATACAGGATTACGCCGCCGATAGCGACTGGACGACGGCCAAAACGATCGGCTAGTGGCCCTATTAATATCTGACCAATACCCATGGCAAATAAAAATAATACTAAGGTGGATTGGATTTCACTTGAGGATACCTGAAACTCGGTGGCCATTGTCGGCATTGAAGGCAGGTAAATATCGATAGCGAGGGGGCTTAATACCACCATGGCCATCAAAATAGGTAATATATTTCGGCGCATTGTTATTCTCGAGTAAAAAAGGCTGGTTTAATGCGGGGCAGTTTACGTAAAGCGTGTTATGAATGGAAGTGGTATAATGTCAGGAGTGAATTTCCTTTAAGGAATATCTTATGAATTTAGATAATCTCGCCAGAATAGATTTAAACCTCTTAGTTATCTTACAGATCTTGCTGGAAGAAGAGAGCGTTACCCGTGCAGCCAACCGTTTGCACTTGAGCCAGTCGGCATTAAGTAAAAGCCTCACCCGCTTACGCGATACTTTAGATGATCCGTTATTTTTACGTACCGCTCATGGACTAAAACCGACCGCGCATGCTTTGCAGTTAAAAGCGCAATTGCCGACGATACTGCAAGGTTTGTATCAGATCAGTTTACCGCCGAGTTTTGAGCCCGCAAAAAGCCATCGCCAGTTTTCGTTTGCCATGCTGGAAAGTGCCTATGAAACTTTACTGCCTTATTATATTGGCCCTATTCTATCGCAAGCACCGAAGCTGAATTTAGAAATCTATGGCTGGAATGAAAAGTCATTATTAGACTTGCAGCAAGGGCAAATTGATTTTGGCATTACCGCTAGGGAGTTACACCCAACCGCTGATTTTCGCTTGAATAACCTACCGGATGGCATTGCCCATCAGCGTTTATTTACCGATAACCAAGTCTGCTTAGTGCGCAGTGACCACCCGATGTTAGCCAGTATTAATGCCGGACAGTGGGATGTTGAAACCTATTTGAGTATGTCGCATGTGCAGGTGCGCTGTGAAGGCAATGATTGGTGGTTACTCGATTATCAATTAGCAGAGTCAGGACAACACCGTCATATCTGCGCCACATTACCGGATTTTTACGGCGCTGCTAGCGTCTGTGCCCACAGCGATTTAGTGCTTACCTTACCCTCGTGTTTTGTCTCTCATGCGCAGAAGTTATATGACTTGGTGCAATTACCTCTGCCGATCGACTTTTCGTCATTAGTGTATGTGCTGTTATGGCATGAGCGTAACAACGATGAACCTGGGCATAAATGGGTGAGAGATATTATTTGTCAGAGTGTGGAAAGGGCAATTGACTAATCATGTGGCGTTGCCGTGTGATGGATGGGCTTTCACCAAACAGTAACTTATAGTCCTGAGAAAATGCGCCTGGATGATAAAATCCGTAATCAAGCGCTATATCCACTATGGGTTTGGTTTGAGTTGGCTCACTGAGTTCTCGTCGTATGTGGTTTAAACGAGTAAGGCGAATAAAACGCTGAGGACTAATACCTAATATTGATTCAAAGCTATATTGCAGGGTGCGTCTGCTCACGTTGGCGATACCACAAAGTTCACTAATCGTCGTTGGATAAGCGGTGGTTTGGATGTATTGAGTAATGGCGTCGACAGTCGTTTTACGTTTGCGATAACTGACGCGTGTTGTTATTAGAGGTTGGTTCTGCATTAGTAATTCAACCGTAGCAGCAATCAGAATATCTTCTTGTATACGACTGGTTATGTTGAGTAATTTAGAGGCTAACAAACGTTCTGTAAAAAATCGTAATGCGGTAATGGTATTGCTTGGACTACCGGGCAGTAAAATTGGGTCTGAGGTGATGCTATCCAACGCCAAATGCTGTTTATCAAAAGCCTGTTGTAATGCTGGTTGCTCGATGACAATACCAAAAATATTAAAATCTTTGGGGGTGATTAATTCGAAATCTTGTTGTCCGGTTCTACACATGATGGTGTTTTCTGGTGTATTGAGACCATTTATGCGGCAACATTTATTATTTGTACTAAACCCGAGCCAGATCCCCCCGTCGTTAATATTACATTGTTGTCGTAATGATTGATTGGTGTATTCCTTAAAGACACTTATGTGCGCTAAGGCGACCTCGTTAATACGGCCATAAAAAGCACCCTGACTAAATTGATCATATTCTTGTGACCAAAGCGATAAGTTATTGGCATGCCTGTTTGCATCATCTGCTTCATAGATGCTCAAACATGGTGCAATGATGTTGTCGGACTTATCGCTCATCTCTAATTACCTCTTTATGACTATGCTCTTCTATGCAGCAATGTAATTTCAACTTATTGATTTTAATGGTTTTTAATATTTGCCTAAATCTGATAGGCGATTGGAACGATCCTCGCTTTTGTTTTATTCATGCAAGTATTAATCCTAATCTGTGCAAAACGTTTACAGAAGCTATTTGAGGTCAAAGTATGAACGCTGCTTACCGTCACCAACTTGGTAGTAAAATATATCAATTCAAATCTTTAGCAGACCTACTTGCTAAAGCAACACCTGAACGTTCTGGAGACAAACTCGCTGGTGTTATGGCGCTGACCGCCGAAGAACGCGTGGTTGCGCAAATGACACTGGCAGCATTACCGTTGAAAACATTTCTTAATGAAGCAATTATCCCTTACGAAAAAGATGAAGTGACTCGCCTTATTATGGACGAACATGATGTTGAAGCTTTTGCGATTATTGCACATTTCACCGTGGGTGACTTTAGAAATTGGCTACTCACTGACGCTGCCACACCACTGATATTAAATCGTTTACGGTTGGGGATCACGCCAGAAATGGCAGCGGCGGTGAGTAAGATAATGCGTAACCAAGATCTTATTCTGGTGGCTAAAAAATGCCAGGTGACCACGGCGTTTCGCAATACGATTGGCTTGGATAAACGCTTATCTACCCGGCTTCAACCTAATCACCCGACGGATGATGTGAATGGTATTGCCGCCAGTATTTTTGATGGTTTGATGTATGGCAGTGGAGATGCGGTAATCGGTATTAATCCTGCGACTGATAATGTTGCGCAGGCATCGAAATTGTTAACACTGATGGATGAGGTTATTCAGCAATACGAGATCCCGACACAATCATGTGTATTAACGCATGTGACGAATACGATTGAAGCGATTGAGCAGGGATCACCTGTTGACCTGGTATTTCAATCTATTGGTGGTACAGAAGGAACAAACCAGAGTTTTGGTTTTGATCTCAATATATTGGCAGAGGCGAATGACGCTGCATTATCATTGAATCGTGGCACGGTTGGTAACAATGTCATGTATTTTGAAACTGGACAGGGTAGCTCACTGTCGGCGAATGCTCATCATAATATCGATCAGCAAACGTGCGAAACCCGCGCTTATGCTGTGGCGAGGAAATTTAAACCTTTATTAGTGAACACTGTGGTGGGCTTTATTGGTCCTGAATATTTATTTGACGGTAAACAAATCATCCGCGCTGGTTTAGAAGACCATTTCTGTGGCAAGTTACTTGGCCTCCCTATGGGCTGTGATATTTGTTACACCAATCATGCTTATGCCGATCAAAATGATATGGATAACTTACTTACCTTACTCGGCGTTGCAGAATGTTCTTTCATCATGGGCATTCCAGGGTCGGATGACATTATGCTGAACTATCAAACGACGTCATTCCATGATGCTTTGTATGCGCGTCGTGTCTTAGGTTTACGTCCTGCCCCTGAATTTGAACAATGGCTGACGAAGATGCAATTGTTTGATGATACCGCTGATGTGGTCCTTAATAACGCCATTCCTGAACGCTTTTCAAAACAATTAAATAACTTACCTAAGGGGGAATGCTATGTCTGATCTGCATGAGTTAATTGCGCCGCAATCCGATTCCGTTGTGACAAACCCGTGGCGTAAATTAAGACGTTTCACCAATGCTCGGATTGGTTTAGGGCGAGTGGGTAATAGTATCCCGAGTGATGAGTTATTTAAATTTCAATTGGCCCATGCACAGGCTAAAGATGCAGTGCATACACCACTCGATATTCATTTGTTATGTAATGACTTAACGTTAATGCAGACACCAGTCATGTTAGCCGAGCCCTTGGTGTTACACAGTGCCGTTGCTGATCGCATTATGTATTTGCAGCGGCCTGATCTCGGACGTCAGCTTAATGATATCTCATGTCAAAAACTAACTGATTATCAACAAATGACACAGACAGAATATGACCTAGTAATTGTGGTTGCAGATGGGTTGTCTTCCCGGGCTGTGCAAGATCATGCTGTTGCTGTTATTTCCTTAATAGCATTGCACTTAGCGGCGGATAAAACTAATTCATGGACTGTCGCTCCTATCATTGTTGTCGAACAAGGTCGTGTCGCGATCGGTGATGATATTGGTGAATTACTCCATGCTAAGGCTGTTTTGGTGTTGATTGGTGAGCGCCCTGGACTGAGTTCACCTGATAGCTTAGGCATGTACCTTACCTGGGCACCTAAACGTGGGCTTGATGATTCGAGTCGTAATTGTATTTCTAACGTACGTCCCGAGGGGTTGAGCTATAACGAAGCTAGTTTACGGGCTTTTTACCTGTTAACAGAAGCACGTCGATTATCACTGTCTGGGGTGAGCCTAAAAGATCGCTCTGATACAAAGGTGGTTGAAACGCTGCAGGATACACAAAATTTTTTACTTTCGAAAACAAACTAAAATAAGGATATAGCATGTCTGATCATAAGGAATATCTCGCGAAGAGACAATTGAAAAAGGGAACTGCAGGTTGGCTCTTATTGGCTGGTTTGGGTGTGTCATACGTGATATCGGGTGATTTTGCTGGCTGGAACTTTGGTTTTGCTCAAGCAGGATGGGGTGGCTTTGCCATTGCCTCGGTATTAATGGGGTTGATGTATTATACCTTGGTGTTATCACTGGCGGAAATGTCTGCTGCGATCCCCGCAGCAGGCGGTGGTTATAGTTTTGCTCGTCAGGCCATGGGGCCGGCTGGTGGCTATCTTACTGGGCTCGCAATATTGATCGAATATGCGCTGGCACCTGCTGCAATCGTTATCTTTATCGGCTCTGCGGTTAATGCATTGCTTGGTGTCGATGGCCCTTTCGTATATGCATTATTTTATTTGGTCTTTATTGGTATTCACTTAGCGGGTGTCGGTGAAGCATTAAAAGTGATGATGGTGATCAGTGGTCTGGCTGTATTCGCTATTATTGCTACCGCTGTAGCCTTAATTGGTGAATTTGATGTCAATAATTTATACGATATTGCGGTCACTGATGCTGTTGGTGCATCTGAATTTATGCCTATGGGTTGGTATGGCGTATGGGCGGCATTACCTTTTGCAATGTGGTTATTCTTGGCTGTTGAAGGGGTTCCGCTTGCTGCCGAGGAAGCAAAAGATCCCGCAAAAGATGTGCCGAAAGGTATTATCGCTGCGATGATATTCCTACTCTTTACTGCATTGTTAGTAGTGGTACTGTTAGCTGGAGCCGTTGGTGCTGACGTGATTGGTAAGAGTGCTGTGCCGTTAGTGGATGCATTAAAAATCAGTGGTAATGAAACGTTAGCAACTTGGGTCAATGTCTTGGGTCTTGCTGGACTAGTAGCGTCGTTTTTCTCTATTATTTATGGTTATAGTCGGTTGGTATTTGCGTTGTCACGTGCGGGTTATCTACCTAGCTCATTGTCGTTAACGAGCAAACGTAAAGTACCTTCAAGAGCATTGATTGTTCCGGGTGTATTTGGGTTTTTAGTGTCATTAAGTGGCGAGGGAGATTTGATTTTAGCCATGGCGGTAGTCGGTGCGACGGTATCTTATGCCCTGATGTCACTCAGTCATATATTATTACGTATTAAACAGCCTGACTTAATTCGTCCTTACAAAACGCCGGGTGGTGTTGTGACATCATCAATTTCGTTGTTACTGTCTTTAGTTGCCTTGACTGGGGTATATGCATTTGACCCACGCGCATTTAATCTTACATTCGGATTATTTGTGATTGGTGGCCTGTATTATTTCTTTGTCAGTAAGCACAACCTGATAGCTGACAGCGCGGAAGAAGAGTTCGCATTGCTGTCGCAAGCAGAGTTGGAACTGCAACCGGATGAGCGTGGAGAATTAGCTAACACCGTTTAATCGTCAATTTTTTAGTATTGAAATAATGAGCCTTAACCCCTGGGTTGAGGCTCTTTATTGATGATGGAATTAATCCATCGCTTTAGCAGGAAAGGCATTTTCGCCAACGACTTTACCGTTAACAGTTTTACCGTAATAACCTTGGTGGTTATGGTACTGCTCTTTATTGGCTTTCAAGTCACCCGTAAAACGCGGATCTTGTGGGCGCTCATGGCTATTCATAAACGCGGCGACATCCCATGCTTGCTGTTCGCTTAGCTGGATGCTTTTACCCAATGGCATGTTTTCATAAATAAAGAAGGCTGCGGTATTCACGCGGTGCATCCCCGCGCCCCAGTTAAAGGAGCCTTCACCCCAGAGTGGTGGGAATGATTGCACCCCATCTTGTTTCAAACCTTGGCCATTATCACCATGGCAAGTTGAACAGGTTTGCTTATAGACAATTGCACCGCGCTCCAGAGATGGCGTTTCTGCTGACTTGGCTAATTTAGGATAACCACGACCAGCTAGCTTGTTACGCTGTTCAATTGGTAGCGCTGCCGCAATTTTTTCTGGTAATACAAATGAATCTGCTTTACCGCCAAGTTGTACGACAGCGTCACTCATTTCTGGAATAGGCGTACTTTGCATATCGTATTTATCTAACAAGCCACCCATCGCTAACCAATATGAATAAGCGGTTAAGGCGACCAGCTCTGGTGAATCAAGCGTAGGCGCGACGCCGTTCATTGAATATTTAAAACAACCTTGAATACGTTCAGCGTAGGTATTTACCTTATCGTTCTTTTTACGATAGGCAGGGTAAGCCATGAATGCGCCCCATAGCGGTGCAGAATTGGCTTTCATACCCGCTTGCATGTGGCAGTTGGCACAATTTTGTTCATTACCCACGTATTGACCACGCATGGTTTGCGAATTAACGAATAGTGAATAACCTTGTTTTACTTTGTTACCAAACTCAGTATTTGGGATAGTGGCTAAATCTCGCGGGACTAGGTATTCACTGCTTGCCACTTTGGCATGCGCTGGTAGTTCGGTTTGGCGGTCGGGTAAATTAGCTTCTGCGTTGGCAAACGTCGTGAACAATAAACCTGCGCTGATGATAAGAGATAATGTTTTCATTGGATGACCTTATTTTATCGCCGCAAAGTATTGCGCAAGATGTTGGATTTCAGAGGCTGTTAATTGCTGCGCTATGGTTGCCATCACGTAGTTGTGATCGCCAGTGCGCTGTTTGCTTTGCCATGCTGTTAATTGGTTACTGATATAATCGGCATGCTGGCTGGCTAGACGCGGGAAATGCGCGACGCCTAAACCGCTCGGACCATGACATGTAGCACAGGCTGGGATATTGCGTGTCCAATCACCTTGGTAAACAAGTTTTCTAGCGGGGTCGGTAATGATGACATTATCACCACGTTTTTCAATATCAGTGATGGTCGGTGCTGGTAAAGAGGAAAAAAATGCAGCAACTTGCTGTACGGACTCTGGCGTTGGTAAGGTCATGACCATCGATGTCATGGATGGATTCTTACGATTACCATTTTTAAAGTGATTAATTTGTTCGACTAAATAATCTTTATCCATACCTGCCAACATCGGCGCTAGATTAGGCGTGCCTAAACCTGCAGTGCCATGACAACTTTCACATACCATCGCCGCGGGTGGTGTTGCTGAAAATGCGGGCGCTTGCACTAACAGCAAAGCGCTAAGTCCAATGATGCTGCGGAATATATTATTTATGGGCATGGTATGTCTCCGAGGTGATGTTGGTATGCTCGAGTCGTAGATGGGTATCTATGACATTATAGTGATTAGTTTGACTGTTTGAGCCGAGGATGACTATTGTGGTTATCCACATTTATTGTAGGGGTGATGTGATTGCTAGGCTATTTCAGCTGATGGTCGCTCAATGAGTACGGAGTAGTGGATATTGCCAAGTTTACGCTAACAGTGTTTTCTTAGGTAAACTTGGCGTTGTTGTATTAGTAGTTAATGGTTAATGTTAAGCGGTATTAGCCTTAATCTTCTAGCTCTGCTTAACCTAGGCTAATCTTAGCCGGTAATGCTTGTCTTGCTGCGGCACCAACCACCCAATCGAGTAATACGCCTTTACCTTCTCGAGTTGGGTCGATTAGACCGATATCATTGATATTCACCCCATCATGAGATTTCATTTTTACTGGCTGTTGTTTATCGCCGATCCAATGGGCGCGCTCACCGAGTTCGGTATGACCAAAACCATGTTCAAACCCTAACGTTCCCTGTTTGACTCCATCAACGATTAACGCCATTGCTTGGGTCGCGCTTGTTGGTGTGGTAATGGTAAACATCGCACCGGTTGTTAAGCCTATTTTCGCCGCATCAGTCGGATGGATATAAACTGGGTTAACACCTTTAATCGAATTTAGCCGCGGTGACAGATTTGATACCGCACTGTGAATATTCGATTTAAAGTTGGTTAAGGTAAATGGCCATTCCGTCGCTGGATACTTTTCTGTTAACGGTGTGCCATCGGCTAATTTTTGTGGATACCATGTAGGACAGCCCGAATAATATTCACCCGTCATGGTATTACGTGATGTGCCGACTTTTTCATTCCAAATTGCTAATGGTTTTTGCCATTTATATTTCATTTCGTCGCCTTTGTAGGCTTGGGTTGCATCTTCAAAGCGACCGCCACGGGCAAAGATAAACGCCACTTTACCGAGTTCTTCCGGTGTCAGTACCCGCTGCATATCAGGTAATAACCGTGCCAATCCAGATAACACCATATCTTCACTACTTGCAGCAGGAACGCCATTAGCTACATAGGCTAAGTTAGCGGCAGCGCGTAGATAGAAATCTTCAGCATTATGAATACCGTGCCAGTTACCTTGGCTATCGCTAATGGCATTATCACCAAAGCCACCTAACTGCATTTTTTTGGCGATATCAATTAAGAAATTTTCTAGATTGATTGAACGACCGTCGGCAGTTTTTTCTGTTAATGCGTTCACAATCGGCCAACGTGCGGTGACTGTTTTAGTGGGAACGCCATGCCAAGGTGTCGTCATGCCCCAACTTTCGTAAGTGACGGTATCTGGGACTATGTAATCGGACAACGCTGTTGTTTCATTAATGAAGGCATCAACAGAAACAATCAGTGGTAATTGTCGTGGATCTTTTAATTTCTCGCCCAGTAAGTTAGCTAAACCGGGAACGCCATACATAGGGTTCGCCATGTGGTTGATCCAAGCTTTAGCACGATACGGATAACCATCCACTGCAGCCGATAAATGTTCGGTTAATAACGGCGCTGAGATCGGGTACCAAGGTGATCGTGTTGGGTACGGTGATTCTCCAGCAGCAACGCGACGTTTATACTCACTGGTTTTTTGGTACGGGAATTTACTGCGCGATAAGAAGATCCCCTTGGGTTTTACTTTATTTTTGAATTTAGTGAAGTCATAACGCGGGCCATTACCTGAGGTTGGATAACCGCCTGATTTAGCCATCACCCCACCTTTAAGGTTGATGTTACCAATCAGCGCGTTGAGCATCAGGATGGTATAGGCATTGTAGAAACCATTACTGTGCATGTTACCGCCATGGCTATCTACTACGGCTTTAGTGCCGTGACTGGTAAAGCGTTTTGCCAGTGCCGTGATCGTCGCTACTGGGATATCACATTGGGCACTGTAGAAAGCCAGATCATGTTTAAATGCGGATTCTTTTAAATGCTGCAATGATGATTTAACTTGTACGGATCCTTGCTTGGTTTCGACTATTTGATCAACAAAGATGCGTGCAGGTTGATCTTGAGTGTGAAGCGAAAGATCACCGCTGTTGGCATCGACGACGACATACGGATCTGTTTCTGATAGTGGCTTACCGGTAAACGGAAGATCCATTTCTGACGCCCGTAAAAAGGCCCCATAACGTGGATGAGTGTTATCACTGATCACCAGATGGGTAGCATTACACCAGTGCGCCGTACCCGCAGTTTTCATCGCATTTGGTCCGGGTTGTGACAAGAACGGTTTATTAAACTTATCGTTAGCCAGTATCCACTGGATCATGCCCAATACTAATGCTGAATCGGTACCGGGTGTGATTGGTAGCCAGTTATTATTGTTACCCGCCGCTAAGCTAGATGATGCTGGTAGCGCTGGAGATACCACTGTGTAGCTAAAGTTACCTTTAGTGCGTGCCGTGGCTAATTGACGAGCTTGGCGTTTAAATGGATTACCAGCTTGAGCCGGAGACATACCGATATATAAAGCAAACTCACAATTTTCGAGATCCGGCTTCACGTGGGCGAATTTATTTAGATCATTCATCAGCGCGCCAGAGCCTGCACGGAAACCATAACCACAATACGATCCATGGTGACCAAAATTACGTGTGCCATAGCTGTTAAAGGCAAAACGTTTAAATAGATCGTCACGACCTTCATTACCGGCGTTAGTCATTAATAACTGATTAGCTTTCGGGCCATATTCTGGATTGAGTGGATCAATGGGGGTTTTTAAGTCACGGATCGTGCGTAGACCGTCAACATGGCCTTCACCAAATAGATCACCGCCTTCAACCACTTCTGTTAATAACTGTTCGTAGCTAATTGGTAGCCATTTACCTTCGCCACGGTTACCCACACGCTTTAACGGCTGGGTGATCCGATACGGACTTTTACGAATTTCCATCATGCCGTTACCACGTGCGCAGGCAGTTGATCTGCCGTCTAATCCAGCTTCACCAGCCATACCTATATAAGCATCTTTCACCGACGTATTAAACGGGATCTGATGTTCATTTGATAATGGGTGATATGGATTGCCTGAGATACGTAAGATCTCGTCGCTGGCGTTATCCACTCGTACCCGTAAACCACACAGTGTCCAACAACCAAAACACATTGATGGCGCTACACGTTGCGTCGGGTTATTGATCAGCTTACCGTTTTCAGTCACTTTATATTCTGGTGTTAACGAATTACCATAATGTGGGTGTTTGGTTTTTTCCCCGGCAGTGCCTTCGATAAGACCATGTACCGCATGCGATGTGGTGGTTGCGTAACCCGCTGCGAAAGCGCCAGCACCACCCACAGCAAGACCTGATTTTAGAAATTGACGACGTTTGTTATCCATAATGAGTCCCTTACTGTGCGAGTTGTGGTTTGTTGATAGATTTATTGGTTCGAATCGCAATGACTTCTGACGCGGCAAGTGCCAACGCTAGCCATAATCCCGCCATGCCGAGGATGCCGAGTAGTCCAGCAGAGCCCATAGGTAATTCATACGGATAAGGACCTTGGTCAAATTTTGGAATGGTTTGTACATCCATGATGGTGACCCAGCGTAAGTACCAACAGCAGAGTAAGCTGATCGCACTCATCACTAATAATTGTGGGCGGTTATACAAGGCAATCTTAGAGGCGAATAAGGCAATACCAATACAGGCGATAAAGCTCACACTTAAACTCCCCAAACGCACTAGCCATTCTTGGCTGTCGTAGAGTGAGAACGACGGATTATTTGATGCCCAGATTGGCAATAAAATAGCGGCTAATATCGCGCTGAGTAATAATGCGCGTTTAATCAGACCTTGGTCGCTTTGGGTAAAGGCATTGGCTTTTGCAGGAATAGGGAATAGCGCTAACAGTAATAACGCAAAGCCAATGGCACCGATAAACGCAGTCACAAACCACAATAATGGCGCTGCAGGTTGATGCCACAGTGGACGGCTTTGTACGATGTAGATCTCGGCACCAGTGTACAGGGCGATAGTTAAACCGGATAAACAGGTTAATACCGTCACGGTGATCATTTGGGTGCTGGTGGTCTGCCAATTACCGAGACTAAACAGGGCAATTTTTTGGGCAATAGCGCTGTCACTGTGTTTAAGTTCGATGATGTCATCACGTAGATACAACCAAGCGGTAAGTACCGATAACGCTGAAAATAACGGTAAGAATACCGAACCAAGTGACATCCATGACCAAGGCGTTAAGTTAGTATAAAAATGCCAAGCACGTCCGGGTTGATGTAAGTCACCGGTTAACGCTAATGGCCCCACTACCGCGCCAATCGACATGGTAAGCACTAGGGCAGCACGTAAATAGTGACTAGTATGGGCACGGAATAAATAACTTAATAAAAATAATATCGCCGCCGCATACGCAGAACCAATATAGAAAAAGTATTGTACTGCCCAAGGGAGCCAAGCGACGGCTTGGGGTTGGACTAAAATTTCGGTGATGCTCATGCTTTATCTCCTGCTGGATCGTAAATGGCAACTTTAGCGTCAATTTTATTGGTGAATGCGTCATCCATGCCGATGTAGAACACATGTGGCTGAGTGTTTTCTTCTGGTTTTAATACCTTGATGTCATCTTGGTGTTCACGCATTAAATGGCTAATATGGCTGTTGGGATCTTTAATATCACCAATAATACGCGCACCACCCACACAGGTTTCCACACAGGCAGGTAATAAGCCTTCTTCTAAACGATGAGCACAGAAGGTACATTTATCAGCGGTAAGGGTTTCTTCGTTAATAAAACGGGCATCGTAAGGGCAAGCTTGTACGCAATAAGCACAGGCCACGCAGCGCTCGTTATCGACCATGACAATACCGTCGTCACGTTGGAAGGTAGCTTGTACCGGACATACTTTCACACAAGGTGGATTTTCACAGTGGTTACATAAGCGTGGTAGGGTAAATGATTTTACATTTTGTAATTCACTGCTGCCGTCATCTAAAGTGACTTCATATTGTTTTACTGTGGTACGGAATTGACCGATAGGTGCTTGGTTCTCAATACTGCAACCGACGGTACACGCTTGGCAGCCCACGCATTTACGTAAATCAACCACCATGGCATAACGTTTACCTGTGTGACCTTTACGATCGGGCGCTTCGTTATTACGGATAATTGTCGTGGTGAGCGGATTTGCTCCCGAAACTGGTATGATGGCGGCGCCTACAGTTAATGCACCGAGACGGCCCATCAAGCGGCGTTTAGTTGAGTCCATGAGAACACCTTATGGTTAATAGTGATTAAGGCTATTGTCTGGAAATTAAGAGGTAGATTGTATTGTGGTTTTCCACATACACAGGGAGGGCTTGATCTAAAACAATAAATATTTTGGCTTTATCGCTATTTTGGTATGCTGAGGTCGTTATTTTATTTGTGATGAATGGTATGAGTTTGTAATGAATGGTATGGGCAGGGATTTTTCATGGCTAATGTATTAATAAAAGCAGTGATTGGTGCGTTGTTACTGGTGATGACTCAAGTGCACGCCAGTAACGTGACTGATGCCAAGACTGCTACCAAGCCAATCATTACCACCGTTGATGTGGGTGTATTAGCCACACGCGGGGTATTGGAGGCGAAACAGCGTTGGCAGCCGACATTGTTATGGTTACAAAGCCAGATCCCCAATAGTGAATTTAGATTACATCCCTTTACCTTGGCTGAAATGGAAACCGCAGTAAAGCAGCAAAGTGTTGATGTGGTGGTGACCAATCCCGGACAAGCGGTGCGCTTAGGTCGGCAATATCCATTGTCTTGGTTAGCGACCTTAAACAGTAAGTTAGGTGACGGTACCCATGTCATCGGCTCGGCATTGATTGTACGTGCCGATTCGCACTATCAGCACTTGGTTGATGTTAGTGGTGACAAGATCGCTGCGGTTGCCAGTAATGCCTTTGGTGGCTACTTAACGATGCAGCTGCGGGTGCAAAATTTAGGTATTAATCCCACTGCGTTTTTTTCTGATGTGTCTTTTTTAGGTTTTCCTGTCGATGCTATTATTTATCAGCTGCGTGACGGTTATTTTGATGCCGCGGTAGTACCTGTGTGTCAATTGGAAAGCATGTTAGAAGAAGGCTTGATTAAGTCAGATGCTTTTCGAGTATTAGATGATATCAGTCCAGATAATTTTGCTTGTGCCCTGTCTACCCAGTTATACCCGAATTGGTCGATAGCCAAAACCAGTGCTATTTCAACAGATTTAGCCAAGAAGATAACGCGGGCATTATTGGCATTACCGAGTGATCACGCCGCCAGTATTGCTGCGTACTCAACGGGCTGGACGCCACCGATTAGCCAATTGTCGGTTGACCAACTATATCGCGATTTGGATATGCATCCCTTACAACGGCCTTGGTGGCAAGAAGCTGCAGTTTGGATCAAGAAAAATCAGCAATGGGCCTGGGTCGTTTTTTTATTCGTATTATTATTAAGTGTTTATCATTTAATTTTGGAATACCGTTTTAGTCGCAGTGAACGTAAATTGAAAGCCACTTTAAACCGTTTAAAAGAAAAAAATACCATGTTAGAACATGCCCAGCGAGTCGCGATTGTTGGTGAGTTAGGCAGTAGTCTCGCCCATGAAATTAATCAACCTTTGGCGGCTATTTTAAATTATAGCCAAGGCGGATTATTGCGTATTAACAAAGGCGCTGATGCCAGTACCATCAAGCCAGCATTAGAAAAAATACAGCAGCAAGTGAAACGAGCCGATGACATAGTGCAGCGACTGCGTACGCTTATTAATAAGCGCTCGGTGGCTAAATCTAGCTGTGATATGCAAGTATTATTAACTGATACATTAGAGTTGTTAGAGTATGATCTACAGCAGAAACATATTACCGTAAAGCGTACTTGTGTTGGTAATGCAGCGCCCTTATATGCCGATATGGTGGGCTTACAGCAAGTATTATTAAACGTATTAAACAATGCCGCGGATGCCTGCTTGATGCGAGCTAAAACCGTGTTGATAAATGATGAAATTAATATTACCAGCGATTATAGCGATGACAGATTAATATTAACCATCAGCGATAATGGTATCGGCTTAACGGCGACCAATGCCGAATTACAGAATGCTTTCTTCACCACCAAAAAAGACGGTTTGGGTCTGGGGTTAGCCATTTGTCGAGACGTAGTTGAAGCCCATCACGGCAAGTTTTCATTAGCTCCCGCGGAGCCTATGGGTTGCTGTGTGAGTATTATTTTACCGTTACCATAATATCTATCAGAGGACTATAAATATGAATCCTGCGTCAACAGCTATGTCACTAACAGTGCCTGTTTATGTCGTCGATGATGATGAATCGGTACGTGATTCGTTGGCTTTTATGCTCGAAGGTTATGATGTTAATGTCACCACTTATGCTGGTGGACCGACATTTTTAGATAATGCGGATATTATGCTGCCAGGCTGCGTGACCTTAGATAGCCGCATGCCGGAATTACGCGGCCAGGATGTACAAGCTATTCTGACTCAATGTAATAGCCCACTGTCGATTATTTTTCTTACTGGTCATGGCGATGTATCGATGGCTGTCGATGCGTTTAAATCTGGCGCTGTGGATTTCTTTCAAAAACCCGTCGATGGTGAAAAGTTACTGCAGGCGATCATCCTGGCAGCAGAAAAATCATTACAACGTAGTGAGCAACTCAAGGCGTTATCATCTTATCAGTCACTGACCGAACGTGAACGCGATATATTATTGTTGTTGGTACAAGGTAAACGAAATCAACAAATTGCAGATGATCTGTGTATTGCGGTGCGCACAGTTGAAGTGCATAGGTCGAGTTTGATGAAAAAATTTAATGCTAAAACCATTGCTGAATTAGTGCTGCAATATGGCATGGCGATAAATTAATGAGATGAATATATGATTTAGAATAATTGATAGAATAGAAAATATCCCAGAATTATCAAATTCTTTATCTGGGATATTTTACTGAACCACTTGCTGTGTTTGTCGCTTATTTATTAATGAGGGCGTATTCAGATTTAGTTAAAATAGCCTCCTCTAAAGAGGATAATCCTAAATTACTATAACCATAAAAATTAGGCATTAAATTTTTTCTAATTGCTGAAACTTCTGCTGAAATATCATCATCCCCTAAAATTTGCTTATCAGTTAATGATGATAATAAAGTCCTTTTCTTGTCATCTAATATGTCATCAATCTCAGTATAACCTGCAACAGAAGAGTAAAGGTTACTGAATTCACCTGTTGAATTTTCTTCAATATAATAGGTAACACTTCGAGATACTGATGCTTTGATATCGCTCACACCTTCCTGATGCTCAAATGGTGTTGAGAGTAAATCATCACCACCACTAGATGCACTTGTCTCGGGATTGAAACTAGAGCTAGGAAAAACGAGATAGGCTGCAATAGCATCATCTTTACTGATTGTAGATAAGATAAAGCGATCGTCCCGATAGTATTGTATTACTTCGCCAGAATAAGATTTTTTAATATATATAGGGGCGCCAAAATTTTCTTCTAGAGTATTAGAAGATGCGCGAATATAGATTTTATCTAACTTATTTTGTGATGGTATATCGGTCAATTGTGATAAGGAAAAATCATAAATTTTATCAACAGCGTCCATCGTGTCATTAAATCCGCCCAAGGCTATAGCGACTAAAGATACAATCGCAACAATACGTCCCCATTGCTCTTTAATTTTAGGCGTAACGCTTTGATTAGTTGGACTTGTGTTTGTTTGTTCAATTGTATTCATCGTATTTGCCTCTTATTTATATAACTCGATACGACCATTCACTTTTTTCAAATAGTTTTTAGTTTCGTCATACGGCAAATTTGCTAATAGGTGGCTATAAACTTCATCAGGCGTCATGGTGTTGATGATTTTAGAGGCCTTGCGAATATTGGTTGAGTGACCCTTATTAAACGCGCGTGCAACATTACCTGCACCGGTATTATAAGCAGCAATTGTACAATATAAACGACTTTGATCATCGGTTATTGAGCTAAGATATCGACTATTTAATATGTGCAGATAGGCAGTGCCGGTTTCAACGTTAACTGGTGGAATGTACAATTCTTTTGGCGTCATGGGAGCATCAATTTTACGTATTTGCTTATTAACGTCATGACCTGCACTTACGGGTACCACTTGCATTAACCCAAAGGCTGGAACGTGAGATTTTGCATCTGGTCTGAAGGCTGATTCACTGTGCATTATCGCCATAACTAGCGCTTTATCTATGTTCCATCTTTCACTTTCTTGTATGGCTAGTTCTTGATACTTAATTGCTCGTTTCTTTAAACTATTATTTGGTAGCTTTATCGTATAAGAAACTACTTTTTTAGCTTTTACCGGTTTTGGTGCGACATCTGTTATGACCGCTACATCTGTTACGGCAGTTGTATCTGTTACGACAGCTGTATCTGTTATGGCGGCTGTATCTGTTGTGGCGGCTGTATCTGTTGTGGCGGCTGTATCTGTTGTGGCGGCTGTATCTGTTGTGGCGGCTGTATCTGTTGTGGCGGCTGTATCTGTTGTGGCGGCTGTATCTGTTGTGGCGGCTGTATCTGTTGCGGCGGCTGTATCTGTTGCGGCAGCTGTATCTGTTGCGGCGGCTGTATCTGTTGCGGCGGCTGTATCTGTTACGGCAGCTGTATCTGTTATGGCAGCTGTATCTATTACTGCAGCAACAGTGGGCTGTTCTTCGATCTTAACTAATACCGGTTCTGGTATGCCAAGTTCTTTTCTTTGATGCTTATAGAGTTTATTTATCTGGCTAATACGTTGCTGTGCTTCTGCAAGCAAGTGCATTTTTTTGTTATTGGCGCGGTCGTAAATAAATGAATCAGGAATACCAGTTTGTGATTCAATTAAACGATCGGCTTGGATATCGAACTCTTTCATTTGAGCTTGAGTTTGCTGAATAACAAATACTTTTTCTTTATTTTGTTGTTCTGCAGAGTAGTTTATATCACTATGAGTAATTTTAGCATCTTGTAAATCTAGGGTTTGACCATCGACGCTAATCGTATTATTTTTTGCAATGGAATTGATGTCATTATTTTTTTCTGATGGATCGACGATGATAGAGATAGTCGCAGTATTTTCTTCATAATTAATAACTTTTTTTACTGTGTTATCTTGCGTATATTCCACATCTGTTGTTTGATCTGATACATCACCGCTGCCCCATTGCTCAATTAATTGAACTTTTTGCTTGTCTAGGTTTGTCGTATATGTTTCTCGCCACTGTTCATATTCATCTAAATAATTATTAACATATGCATGAAACTCAGCTATTTTCTCTTCCTGAGAACGGTTCATTTCTATTTTTTCTTGCTCAAGCTCTGCGAATGCTAGACTCGAATTGGCATAACTCGTAGGTAAGAATGAAATAAATGACAATGCGATAAGGCTTTTTTGATAGGGTTTCATTATTATTATTATTCTCTAATCAAAGGGGGGAAAGTAAGTAAGAGGCTATTTAGTAAAAGCTTCTTACTTACTGATTTTAGGAGATTACATTGCTTTTAATGACTGGAGCGCATTAGACAAATCTGCTGCCGCTTTCTCATTGTTAAACTGACCCCATAACTTAGAGTCCTGAGTTACACCATCAATAACTTTATTAAGGTTTGCATCGTAAGTCGCTTGATCCATACCTACTAGCACATATAAACCGCCTGTCGGTGTTGCTTGGCTTACAATTAACTTACTGTTTGCAAGCGTTCTAGATACAACGGATTTTGTCACATTTTCCATTTTCTCTAATACATCTTCATTAGAGCCAGCTAATGTTGAAGACGTAACGGTAGACTCTACAGCTTGTTTAAACATGCTGCTAACATCAATTTCAAATTGTGATGCTAATTGCACGCGTGCGTTATTAATTGCTATTTTACGCATGATAGACATGCCAGCAGCACTTTTCTTAGAATAACCAACGCCGCCAGCAGCAAGATCGCTTGGTAATACATCACAGATCCAAGCGGGTGCAGTTGCAGCTGGAGAGTCTGGGAAGTTACACGTTACAATTCGTACACTTTGTGTTTCTTCAACTGTTTTATTCGTTGTCGCACAGCCAGCTAACGCTAAGGTAATTGCACTAATTAGGATAATTTTTTTCATTATAAATTAATTCCTGTAGCTTTCATTGTGCATTCTAGGTCGAGTATGCTTGTACAAGCAGTTGGAACTATTTTTGCTTGATCGCCTTTACTTATTTGCAGTGCTAACTCTTCCGTGATTTCAACCCAAGAGTATTTTGGCTTAATACCATGTTGTGGGATGTCCACAATTGTACCGTCACCGATACTAAAGGTTTCAATTTCGCCTTCACTATTTTGAATTGCCTTTGAAAACGCGATTTCTGTACCAGGTTGCATATTTTTATTTGAGCCGATTGCAATTTTCACCATAGTACCTGCGTCACATTGGCGTAATTCCATAACCGGAGCGCTAAGTGCTAATAATGATTTCAATTCATTGTCGTGTTGAACTGCTTCAGCGGCGGCTTCACTTGCTAACCCTGCGTATTGTGTATTACTTACTGGACAACGGCTATTGCTAGTCTCAGATGAAGTACTTTTATCACCCTTTAATTCAATGCGTTTGATCAGCTGCATATCAGGTAATGAGACAACTTTTGCGATCGCAGATACATCAACTTCATAAGAGCATGAAGCTGCTACTTTAACTGTTTCACCATCGTCGTTTTTATAAGTTCGAGCTTTAGAGAAACTAGTTTTGAGATCACTTGCGGTAATTTCAGTTAAAATAGCATAGTCTGCAATTGGCACACCTTTGGTATTATATCGACCACTTTGCTCCGCAAGTCTAAGTTCATTTTTTAATTTATTAGCGATCTTACGATCCACTAGGTTTGTACCTGATGCTACAATTTGAGATTCAAGTTCATTACGTAAAACGGATTGAATTTTTTTAGCTGCTGGATCTTTAAATCCAATTTCAATTGGTAATACGATGATTTTTTTATCTTCTGCTGTTTTTGCTGGTTGTTCAGAAGCGGCTATATCAACTTTATAATTAGGCTCGCAAACCTTAGTTGCAGCACACCCTGAAAGTATTACTGATAAGCTTAATGCAAGAGCTGTTTTTTTTAACATGAGTATCATTCCATTGTTTTTAGAATTATTTTTATAATATTTATTGTGCACGGTGAACGTAGGTTATTTTTATTAATAATAACAGCGCTTTAAAGTGCACCTCAAAGGTAGTATCGCTCTAAATGGTTAGACTTTGCAAATTTTAATGATGATAAAATGACTCGATGCTCAAATAATTAAAAAATAATTTAATTTAATTTATAAAAAGTTTAAATATTAGCCTCTTATGCTGTTTATTTGGTTTTTTATACTGAAACTGAAGGGGTTAACTGTATCGAGTTTATATTCTCGATGAGAATTCATTGTTGTAATTAACTTGTATATGTTTATCGAAGGGATGTTTTTATTTTTATAGTTAATTTGGCATATATATCGAGGGTTAACGTTTCTCCTATATAATCGAGTTAGCACATGAGTTATTAGCCATTAACTAGCTTCATATCATAAAGTTACATTTAAATTAGTTATTTAAATTCAAATTTTTAATTAATAGCTATATCATCGGACAATTCTAACAAAATAAAAAAACCTTATGAAACAATGCAGAAATAAACTATTACCTTTATTGTTGCTGTCTATGCTGACAGCTTGTCAATCTACAAGAAATCCGGAGTGGTACGATCAACCACAAGTTAATAATACAGAATACATATATTCGGTTGGTGAAGGGAGAAACTTGAATCAAGCGAAAAAATCAGCATTAAATAACATCAATGCGACATTGTGGACGCAGGTCGATTCTGATTTTTCGAGTAAAGAGAGTAATACTAATATCAATGATAAGAGTTATACCTATGGTTCAGTCAATAATAATGTGAATGCTAAAACATCAAGCGTGACCTTCAGTGGCGTCGAATATACCAATATAGATAATCAGAATGATATTTACTTTGCTCAAGCGAGAATAAAAAAAGACGTTATTATTAAACAGCTAAAATCAGATATTAGTAACGTAAATAAAAAATCGAAAATGCTGCTTGATGAATTAAAACATCAGGACCCTTTATCTTGGTGGTTGATGAATCGAGAGGCAAGTTCTAATCTAGAATATGTTAATGTTAGGACCGCCATGTTGGGAGCTATGTCTCCAAAAGATGATGTGAGCGCACCTTACGTTCTCGAATTAACAGAGCAAGTATCAAAAATAAAATCACAGTTATTAATTAAAATACAGCCATCAAAGCATGATAAAAAAGGTGCTCAATATCTTGTTGAAAAACTATCAGCGCAAGGTATAAATACAACATTTAAAAATAACAATTCAGTGAGTCATACATTAAAGCTGACGACTGAGTTACGTCAAAGCATAATGATGAGTGCTTATATCTCAACAAAAATAACATCACTAAAATTATTAAATAAAAAAGGTAATGTTATTGCAAGTAATGAGATGATCTCAACAGGGAATTCAATGTCCAATTACAGAATATCTAAGGAAGGAGCTGATCGCAATTTTTCTGCACAGATGGACGAACATGGAATATGGCCATCTCTCGGTTTTAACGGCTCATAATTCACGATATTAGTATTCAGCAATTACTACAATGGCTGGATATCTAGAATACTGAAGTAATATCGTCGCTAATTTATAATCCTCAATCTTACTTAGGTTGAGGATTTTTTTTAATCAATGATTGAGCTAATTCTGCAATATGGAATGGTTAGCTAGTCAGATATATTGTAAAAATACATAATGAAATACATTGTTAGAATAAAAAATTGTTTTGCTCTTAAGGGATAATTTACAGTTGCAGAATATTCAATATCGCATAAACTTCTTATTGTGAATTAACATTATATTCACATTTCTTGGATTGATTAGTTAACTGGAGGTACACATGAAAACTTTAAATTTTGTTCAATTCGTCTGTGTATCTGTCGATCATACCAGCCCTATGATGGCCGTTCATCACGCCCTCATAGCCTGTTTTGATCTGCAATCAGGCACCAATAACTAATTAATTCGTAACCTTAACGGCTGCGGAAAAATGGCAGCTAATAGGGTTATACCTCATTAATATCCCTAGATAGTCGAAATACTTCACGCCATTTTTCCCAGTACATTTTTTAATACTGGAGAATTATTATGCGTCATTCACTTTATTTAAACCTTGCGGTGTTTTTTGTTCGTGCTGATATTCGTCGTGAAGAACGAGTGTGGTTAGCAAAAACGCGTCGTGCGACCAGCGAGATCCCATTGGGTAACGCTTATCTGCTAAAAGATATTGGCCTGAATGTCGATGGCCGTCCACTTTGCAGTTCAGCGCCACGTGATGTTATTGCAGCACGTCGAGTACGTCATCTTCGCCGTGCTTTTCGTGTGAAAATAGCAACCTAACAAAAAGGGCTAGGCTGTGTGTGCAGCTTAGCCCCTGATATGTTTTTAAGTGGTAGAATTTTACTTAATGTTCAAACGCGGCAGAGCCATCTTCATTGAGATGAAGCTTGGCTTTTGCTTGGTTAATTAATTGCGCTGCACAAGAAGGCGAGACCGAGCGTAAACTACCTTTTCCACTCTGGAATGAAGGTTCCCAAGCTCTATCTTTGTATCGACCTGCTTCTATAAATTCCACAACTACTTTCATGAATAACCTCTACATTGTTGGTCTAATTACTGGCCTATTACGACGACATATTTCGAGATAATGTGGTCTTGCGTAATGGTCACTCAAAGGTTAGAGATAATTTTAGTTCAATTGGTTCAAATATAAATGGGCTTATTTCAAATGAAACTAAGGGCATTTTTTTTATTCTTTTATAGATATAAAAACGTGATAATTTTGCTGTGACTAACGAAAATAATTATCCCTTTGGTAACAAGTCGCTAGCGATCCTTGACTGACAGAGCTGAAATTAGCAACTAAACTATTAACAATTAGAATGTAAAAATTAGAACATAAGAAAAACGCTATACTCGATCACCATTTTACCGATCCCAGCAGTGTTTTATGCAACACATTTGGGAGGAGGGTTAGTATGAGAGATAACGCCGCCATCGAAGCGTATCGTAAAGACCATGGATTGGAACAACTCACTTACCACACAGTTGAAGAGCTCCAATCTGGACACTTTGATTTAGATAAAGCGCAGGCTTTTCTGGCCTTTCAAAGCCGAATTAATAACGAACTCCTTAATCACAAGGTTATTACCGCAAATCCCTATACCCAGTGGTTTAGCCAAGCCTCACTTAACGATGCGCAGATTAAACAATTAATCGTGCAGTTCTCGGTTTTCTCTAATCAATTTTTAGTCGCGCAATTGGAAAAAATGCTTAATGCTGAAACCATTGAAGAGATGCGCGCGTCGAAAGAAATTTTAGCCAATGAAATTGGGGTGGTATATAAAAATCCGAAGCGAGATCGTGCTGCGCAGTTAACGCCGGATGAACGTGAATTTGGTGATATAGAAGGCAGTATTGATGGTGGTGCCTTTCATTTTAAAGCCGCGCATTTCGAACTGTTAAGCCAATTGGCCGATTATTTTGGTCTGGCGTTTAACCAAATTGGCCGACGCCAGTTTGGTACCGCGAAGACCTTGTTCTTTTGTGATGAATTAGTGCGGATTTATGGTTCACCCAGTTATGCGACTTCAACGGCAGCTTCTTATGCCGTGGAGAACTGGGCTGCGGCAGGATTCTGGGATGAATTGGTGGCAGGGTTTAATCATTATCGTCAAACCAGAAACTTAAAAGGCCTGCCACTGACCTTTTTTACTTGGCATGCCAAACTCGAAGCCAATCATGCTAACCATACTCAAGAAGAACTCGAAGCTTATTATTTTAATAATGACGTCGATGAAGCTCATTTTATTCAAAGTGGTAACGAGATGCTCGATGGGGTCTATGCTTTTTGGCAAGGGTTGGATGAAGAAAGAAAACGCATTCACTAATTAATCTTAGCAACTATTATTCTGCGTCTGGCTGCTGCTCAGGCGCCGCTTGGCTAAATGTTGGTAACTGCATGCAATGCTGATAGATATGACGGATGGCAGGATAGGGCGTCATATCAAAATTAAACCGCAAGGCATTGTAAACTTGCGGGATCAAGTAAACATCAGCCATGGTGACTTGCTCGTTGTAGCAATAGTGGGTACTTCCTTTTCTCGCTAAAAGCGTTTCAATCGCGGCAAAGCCTTTTGCTAGCCAATGGTGATACCAGCGTATTTTTTCGGCCTTATTACAATCGAAGTGCTCCTCAAGATAATGTAATACCCGTAAGTTATTCACCGGATGCATGTCGCAGGCAATAATATGCATTAAGCTGCGTACATAAGCACGTTCAATCAGGCTGGTTGGCAACAAACTCGGTTGCGGAAATCGTTCTTCTAAGTATTCAATAATCGCCCCTGACTGAGTGATTATTTGTGCTTTACTACCTGGCGCGGCGACATCAAGACAGGGTAATAAACCTTGGGGATTAATAGCAAGGTAGGCTATCGAATGTTGCTGGCCGCTATCTTTAACTAAATGTACTGGCACTGTGTCATAGTTAATATGCTTTAAGTTTAATACTATCCGCACCCGATAAGCAGCAGATGAGCGGAAATAGCTATACAGTTTCATCTTGTATTCCCTTTGCTGTCTATGGCTTTATGGATGTTACACGCTGTCCAATAGCGCCAAAAATAGAGTCTCCAGCCTGATCCCGCATTTCAATTTTGACTTCATCGCCATCTTGTAAAAAAGCTGTCGTAATTTCCCCTGTAGCAATTTTTTCCAACATTCTTTGTTCTGCTAGGCAGGATGAACCCACAGTGCGATCACAATTTGACACGGTACCTGAACCAATAATCGTACCTGCGGTTAAGGTGCGCGTTTTTGCGGCGTGGGCAATCAACTCAGGGAAATTAAATGTCATGTCGGTACCGGCATTAGGACTGCCAAATAAAGTATCATTGAGATAAGTCGATAAAGGTAAATGTAATTTAGCCCCATCCCAAGCCTCGCCAAGTTCATCTGGTGTCACGGCAACAGGTGAGAATGCGGTAGAGGGTTTACTGTGAAAAAAGCCAAAACCTTTGGCTAACTCACAGGGAATTAAATTACGCAGGGATACGTCGTTGACCAAGGTAACTAATAAAATGTACTCGCTAGCTGCTGCGGCGTTTATCCCCATCGGGACATCACTGGTGATCACCGCTACCTCAGCTTCAAAGTCCAAGCCCCAAGCTGGATCTTGTAATGGAATATCATCTTTAGGTCCTATAAAACTGTCACTGCCGCCTTGGTACATTAACGGTTCTGTCCAGAATGACTCTGGCATTTCTGCGCCTCTGGCTTTACGTACTAGCTCAACATGATTAACGTAAGCACTGCCGTCGGCCCATTGATATGCTCGGGGTAAGGGCGATTCTAGTAGGCAGTTTTTAAATTCAACAACACCAGCAGACTCACCATTATTTAATTGTGCGTAATGGCTTTGTAACTGCGGCTCGACGATAGACCAATGCTCTAGCGCCCATTGTAAATTGGCCGCTATCGAAGATACACACAATGCAGTTTGTAAGTCTTTGCTAACGAGGTGTAAGCTGCCATCTCTAGAGCCGTCTCGTAATGTGGCTAATTTCATCGTATTTCCTCCTCCTGTTTGGCGTTATTCTTTCCAGCTATCGACATAACCCGCCCATTCCACATCAGGCATGCTCGAACCTATGGCTAAACCATCGCGGGTATCAATCATCACCGCCACTTCATCGGTTTCTTTGCGTTGTGACTGACAACCCGCTCGATAGGCTTTAGGGTGCGGGCCATGAGGAAAACCACAAGGGTGGAAGGTCAGCATACCTGGTTCAATATTGTCGCGACTAAAAAACTCGCCTTGGTGGTAGAATATCACTTCATCAAAATCATCATTGCTATGATAAAAAGGCACTTTTAATGCGCCGGGATCACTTTCCATTGGCCGTGGTACGAAAGTACACACCACAAATCGACTGGTCACAAAGGTTGAATGGGCTGAAGGGGGAAGATGAAAACGATGACTCATTAACGGGCGAATATCGAGCCAATTAAGCCGCACCACAGATACGTCACCATGCCAACCGACCACATCCAGCGGGTTAAAAGGATAGGTGATAATGGATTGCTGATTAAAGCGTTTGATAATGATTTGCCAGGGTTGTTCATTTTGTTGTTGTAAATAGGCATCATCAATTTCTGGGGTATCTAATACCGCTTGATCAAATATCGCATGCTGGCCAACAATGGTTTTATCGGGTAAACCATAATAATCATTGCTGGCTTCGATCATCATTAATGTCATCGGTTTAGTTGGTTCTAAACGCCATAAACAAGAGCGCGGAATTAACACGTAATCACCTTGTTCCACACTTAAATGACCGTAATCACAAAACAATTCACCGTGGCCTTGATGAATGAAAATGAGATCGTCGCCATCGGCATTTCTGACCAAGGTTTGCATGTTACCGTTACATTGCCAGAATCGTATCTGGCAATGAGCATTGTGAAATAACAACGGAGCATCCCATGGCGAGGACTGAGCATTAGGCAGTTTTAATAAGTTATAGGCTCTTGGTCTGTGCTCTCCAGACCAAGCGCACCATCCTGTTGGCGGGTGTTTATGATGCAGATGTGTGGCGGGCCCATAGAAACCTTCCCGACTGACTTCTCTTTCAAATACACCTTGCTCGGGGAGATCCGCGTGCGCTTGCCGAGAATAAGTGCCTTTTAGTAGTGGAAACGCAATTCTACGGATCATACCTTCCCCTTTAGTTATCTTTATCAATGATCACGCCACGCGCAACTTGGTCTCTTTCAATCGATTCGAACAAGGCTTGGAAATTACCTTCACCAAAACCTTCGTCACCTTTACGCTGGATTATTTCAAAGAAAATCGGACCAATTAAGGTCTTAGTGAATGTTTGTAATAGCAGTACTAATTTACCGTCGTCCATGTGACCATCAATCAAGATACGGTGTTTTCTTAGCTGGTCAATCGCCTCGTGATGGTCTGGCAAGCGTTCTGCAATCATGTCGTAATAGGTATCGGGTACATCCATGAATTCAATGCCGTTGGCTTTTAACGTCGCCACGGTTTGATAAATATCGTCAGTGCCTAAGGCGATGTGTTGGATGCCTTCACCGTGATATTCCTGCAAGAATTCTTCAATTTGGGATTTATCATCACTGCTTTCATTAATTGGAATACGCAGGTTACCGCAAGGGCTGGTCATTGCACGGCTACGTAACCCGGTCATCTTGCCTTGAATATCAAAATAACGAATTTCGCGGAAGTTAAATACCCGTTCATAAAATTCTGACCAGGTATCCATGTGGCCATTATGTACATTATGAGTGAGATGGTCGATATAAGTCAGTCCGGCAGATTTTGCAGGCTGCTCAGTCTCACCTGTTAATTTAAATTGTTCCTGATAAAGCCTTTTTCTGACATCGTCATCGACTAAATACAGCAGACTCTCGCCAATGCCATAAATCGCTGGCACACCGAACTCGAGGATTTTACGTTTACACGGTTGCGCTTCACGGCTAATTGCATGTTGATAGGCTTTGTCGGCGTCGCTGACTTTGAACCCCATCGCACAGGCGGAAGGGCCGTGCTGTTGCGAGAATTCAGAGGCGAAACCACGACCTTCGGTACTTACCAAAAAATGAATGTCACCTTGCTTAAACCAAGTTAATGGACGTGTTTGATGTTGGGCAAAAGCGTGGAAGCCCAATTGTTTGAAAAGCGTAGCGAGTTGTGTTGGATCGGGGGACGTGAATTCGACAAATTCGAAGCCTTCGGTGCCAGCAGGGTTACTAAACTCTTGTTTAGTATAATCATACGCATGACCCATATTACCTCCTGTGCAGACTTTGGAGGTACAAACCAGCCTACAAATTTAATAGGAACCTAGAGCTAGTATGGACGATTTATGGTGAATCTGCCTAATAACGGCTTTAAAAGAGCTGATCTACATTTGCTCCTTTGGTGGTCACGATTAACCATCGACAATGTGATTACGCGAGGTTTTTTTCACTTTACCTTCATAACCTTAGTTATATCTATAACCAAAGTTATAATTGTTTGTAACAATATGATAACACTTGATAAAAGCTAAAAAATAGCATCGAGTATTATTTTATCTGCAGTAATTAAACAAATTTATTACAAAAGTTATACCTTGTTGAATTAACGACTTAAGTTATTTAATTGTTACATTTCAGTGTTTTGCTGTTTTATTTCGAGTTGGCATTAATGGTGCAAGTAACCACATTGTTAATATAATGATAAATAGCCCAGGGGGCATGTATGAACAATGGCGTTAAACCAAATTTTCAAACTCGCACAGAAAAAGATCTACTCGGAGAGGCTTCCGTTCCTGTGGATGCGCTATATGGTATTCAAACGTGTCGAGCCATTGAAAACTTTAAGTTAAGTGGTGTACCAATCAGCCATTTTCCCGAGATGATTATAGCCTTAGCGACAGTAAAGCAAGCTTGCGCGGCAGCGAACAATCAACTAGGTCTATTATCATCAGAAAAATTTAATGCGATAAAAACAGCCTGTGAGCAGCTGCAACAGGGTCAACATCATGATTCTTTTCAGGTCGACATGATCCAGGGGGGCGCTGGTACCTCGACTAATATGAATGCCAACGAGGTGATCGCCAATCTTGCCTTACAAAATTTGGGTTATGCATTGGGTGATTACCAGCATTTACACCCGAATGATGATGTCAACATGTCTCAATCGACTAATGACGTTTACCCCTCTGCGGTTCGTCTCGCCATTTTATTGAGTCATGGGGCATTAGTTGACTCCTTAAAGTCATTGCGTGATGCGATGGCTGTTAAAGCCGCTGAATTCTCTGATGTCATCAAAATGGGCCGAACCCAGCTTCAAGATGCAGTGCCGATGTCGTTAGGCCAGGAGTTCCGGTCATTTGCGACCACATTAAATGAAGATGTTGACCGTATTGCCCATTTATCCGAGCTATTAACGGAAGTGAATCTTGGTGGCACCGCCATTGGTACTGGCATCAATGCACATCATCAATTTGGCGAAATTGCGGTGCAGGCGCTAAGTGAATTATCTGGTTTGCCTATGGTATTGGCTGGGGATTTAATCGAAGCAAGTTCCGATATGGGGGCCTTTGTACTCTTCTCTAGTATGTTAAAACGATTAGCGATAAAGCTGTCCAAAATTGCCAATGATTTACGGCTATTAAGTATGGGGCCGCGTGCGGGGTTGGGCGAAATAAACCTACCTGCGCAACAACCTGGCAGTTCAATTATGCCCGGTAAGATCAATCCGGTGATCCCAGAGGCGGTATCTCAGGTCGCTTATAAGATCATTGGTCATGACTTAGCTGTCACCATGGCGGCAGAAGCGGGGCAGTTACAGTTAAATGCGATGGAACCCTTAATCGCCTATAGCGTGCTCGATTCAATTGTGTTGTTAACCCGTGCGATGCATATGTTTGAACATAAGTGCATTACAGGCATTACGGCTAATATCGAACATTGTCGTGCTCAGGTGGATAACAGCATTGGCATCATCACCGCAGTAAATCCTTATATCGGGTATGAAAATGCCTCTCGCATCGCAAAACTAGCGCTTAGCAGCGGGCGAGCTGTATTAGATATTGTCCTAGAAGAAGGACTCTTAAGTGAAGAAAAACTTATTGCCATCACCAATCCGAAGAATCTGATAACCCCAACATTTAGCTAATCCTAATCAATATGATAAGCAAGTAAAAGGAAGTACAACCCATGAATAGCAATACATCAAAACGAGAAAACGCAGCTAAAGCGATGCCATTATGGCTTAAAATTTTGATCGGCATGATAGCGGGTATCGCTGTTGGTGCCACTTTTGGTCCCAGTGCCGAAGTCGTTAAACCGATCGGAACCCTGTTTATCAGCGCGATAAAAATGCTGATTGTGCCACTGATATTCTGTTCGCTTATCGTCGGTGTTACCTCGATGAAAGACACCGCAAAAATGGGCCGTATCGGGCTAAAATCTATTCTGTTTTATCTTGGGACGACGGCTATCGCGATTACGATTGGACTCGGCCTAGGGATATTTTTTGAACCGGGTGCTGGCCTTAATATGGTGGCATCCGTTGCTAATGAAGCGAAATCGGCACCGAGTTTGCTCGACACCCTCGTCGGACTTATTCCTAAAAATCCGATTGGGGCACTGGCTGCCGGTAACATTTTACAAATTATCGTCTTTGCACTGGGGTTAGGTATTGCTTTAAACCTCGTTGGTGAAAAAGCCCAACCTGTGATCAAAGTTTTTGAAGGCTTTGCCGAAGCTATGTACAAGATGACTGAACTGGTGATGAAGTTTGCACCCTATGGTGTTTTTGCGCTAATGGCTTGGGTTTCTGGGAAATACGGTCTAGACGTTTTACTGCCACTGATTAAGGTTATCGGTTTAGTTTATTTCGGGAGTATTTTGCACGTGTTATTCCTTGGTGGTGGTCTGGTTGGCCTGTTCGGCAGACTCAATCCGAAACGTTTTTATAAGGGTATTATTGAAGCGCAAGTCATTGCCTTCACCACGACGAGCAGTTCAGGCACTTTACCTGCGAGTATTAAATGTGCGACCCAAAACCTCGGCGTATCTCGCAGTATTTCAAGCTTTGTATTACCGATGGGCGCAACCATTAACATGGATGGCACCGCTCTTTACCAAGGCGTTTTAGCGTTATTTGTCGCTCAGGCTTTTGGCATTGATCTTTCAACAGCTGATTACTTAACCATTATTGCGACTGCCACGCTTGCCTCTATCGGCACCGCTGGTGTACCGGGGGCTGGGCTTATTATGTTATCACTGGTACTAACGACTGTTGGACTGCCTATGGAAGGTATTGCCATTGTTGCCGGTATCGATCGTATTCTCGATATGGCTCGCACCACAGTTAATGTAACGGGTGATCTGATGGTTACGCTGTTAATCGGCAAAAGTGAAGGAGAGCTCGATCTCGCCGTCTTCAACCAGGAAGAAACAGCAAACACTGAATACCGAGGTGAGGTGGTTTAGTGCCGACAATTTTAATGAGAGCATCCTGACCAATCATGCTGGCAGAGACTGTGTTCAGGTAAACCTGAATATGCAATTTTAAGTCTCACACTCATTAATTATTCAACTAAATAGCGGCTGGCAATGCATATTCCGGCCGCTTATTTATTCATTAAGGTTTGCAGTATGAACAACAATAATCCCTATCTCCCCTTATATATACCCTATGCCGGTCCATCATTATTGGAGACGCCGTTACTGAATAAAGGTAGTGCTTTTAGCGAACGAGAACGCGCTTATTTTAATCTTGACGGTTTATTACCGCCCTTGGTGGAAACAATTGAAGAGCAGGCGCAGCGGGCTTATCAGCAGTACTCTAGTTTTCAACAACCGCTCGACAAGCACATTTATCTTAGACGTATGCAAGATACCAATGAGACACTTTATTACCACTTAATTGAGCAGCATATCGATGAAATGATGCCGATTATTTACACCCCAACTGTGGGTGATGCCTGCGAGCAATTTTCAGATATTTATCGCTGTGCCAGAGGCTTATTTATCTCCTATGAACAGCGTCACCAAATCGATGATATTTTACATAACGCGACTAAAAATAAAGTAAAAGTGATCGTTGTGACTGACGGTGAACGCATTCTTGGCCTCGGTGATCAGGGCATCGGTGGCATGGGTATTCCAATTGGTAAATTGTCTCTTTATACCGCTTGTGGTGGTATTAGCCCTGCCTATACCTTGCCCGTGACATTAGATGTAGGCACAAATAATCAGTCACTCCTCGATAATCCGATGTACATGGGCAGTAGCCATCCTCGGATCAGTAATTATGAATATTTTGAATTTGTTGAATGTTTCATTCAAGCGGTGAAACGTCGTTGGCCAAATGTATTGTTGCAATTTGAAGATTTCGCTCAGCCCAAAGCCATGCCTTTACTCGAACGTTATCGCGATGAATTATGCTGTTTTAATGATGATATTCAGGGTACTGCAGCCGTTACTGTCGGTTCATTGTTAGCGGCCTGTCGTGCTAATGACAGTAAACTGTCGGAACAAAGAGTGACCTTTGTCGGCGCGGGTTCTGCGGGTTGTGGTATTGCAGAGCAAATTATTATGCAAATGCGTGCTGAGGGAATTAGCGAGCAACAAGCGCGTAGTCAAGTTTATATGGTTGACCGTTTTGGATTACTTACCGACGGCATGCCTGAGTTACGTGATTTCCAACAAAAACTGGTGCATTCAGCGCAGGCATTGGCAGCATGGCAAACTCAGGGCGATTATGCCACATTGTTTGAAGTGATGAAAAATGCCCAACCTACGGTGTTAATTGGTGTCTCTGGTCAGTCAGGCTTATTCACCGAACAGGTGATTAAAACGATGCGCCAAGGATGCGAAAAACCGATTATTCTGCCACTGAGTAATCCGTCTAAGCTGGTTGAAGCGACCCCGGAACAAATAATTAATTGGACGCAAGGACAGGCTATTGTTGCCACTGGCAGTCCATTTGAACCAGTCGAATACCAAGGTCAGAGTTACATTATTCCTCAATGTAACAATAGCTATATTTTTCCAGGGCTTGGCTTGGGGATCATTGCTTGTGGCGCGAAACGGGTAACGGATGAAATGCTGATGGCGACGAGCTTATGCTTAGCTAATGAGTCGCCGCTGGCTAACCACGGTGAAGGTTGTTTATTACCGCCAATTACTAATATTGCTCAGTTAAGTAAGCGCATCGCATTTGCTGTTGCAAAGGTAGCTATTCAACAAGGTTGGGCATTGCGACTAAGCGATAAACAACTTGCGGCAGCGATCGAAGAAAATTTTTGGTTACCGAGGTATCGTGACTACCGTAGGATCACACTCTAGCTAACACTATACTAACTATGATGGCATTGCCTTGCAGTTTGCGCAGTGCCTCAAGAATATTATACTTATTAAAACAATCAGGGTTGCGAATATAATTTGAGAACTAATAATCACCGTGAATCATTTGACGTTATCCGGAGCATGCTAAAGAGCTTGTGGTTCTGCTGTGTGGCTGTTTTTTCTGTCATGGCAGATGAAACCACTGTAACAAGTAAGCGTATTATTATTGGCGGTGATTATGATTATCCACCCTATGAGTTTATTGATAAAGATGGAGTAAGTAGTGGCTATAATGTCGAACTCAGCCAAGAGATTGCCGCGGTTATGGGCATGGATATTGAATTCCGGCTCGGTACATGGGGGGAGATCCGTGAATTATTTGATCGCGGTGAAATTGATATTGTACAAGGCATGGCCGCCTCAAAACAACGCACGCACCTTTATGCATTTAGCCCCCACACCTTTGTAAATCAGTCGGTGTTTGCCCGTAATGACCGCCCCATTCTCGAGTCTTTAGCCGGTTTGAAAAATCATCAAGTTATCGTGCAGCGTAACGGCTCCATGTATGATTTGTTAGTGAACGTCGATAAGCTGATTGAACTGATCCCGGTTGATACTCATGCTGATGCCCTGCGCTTACTGGCTTCCGGTAAACATGATTATGCCGTAGTGTCTAATTTGCCGGGCTTGTACTTGAGTCAAGAACTTGGTTTATCAAATATTAAACCCGTCTACAGCATTGAAGGGACCAATAAATATGGCTATGCGGTAAAAAAGGGCAATGAAGAATTGCTGTCTAAATTTTCCCAGGGGTTGGCTATTTTGAAAAATACCGGGCGTCAGCAAGCCATTTATGAAAAGTGGTTTGGTGCATTACAACGCTCGCCTTGGACTCGGTTCGGTTTAATTGCTGCCGCTATTGCGGTGATGTTGATTTTTGTTAGCACTGGTATCGCTATCTGGAATAGAGCATTGCGCAAAAAGGTAGAAAGCCGAACCCAAGAGCTGAAAGCCCAACAATTGCAATTGCTGCATGCCGACAAAATGGCGTCTTTGGGCGTCTTAGTCTCGGGTGTCGCGCATGAGATCAACAACCCTTGCGGGATCTTAACCCTCAATTTTCCTTTTGTTAGAGATGTATTTAAACAAATTGAAGAAATATTAGATGAGTACCAGGCAGAGCAAGGCGGCTTGATGTTAGCTGGGGTCGATTATACTCGGTTGAAAACAATGTTTCCGGAAACCCTGGAAGATATGCATATTGCCAGTCGAAAAATTAGGGCCATAGTCGAAGATTTAAAACACTTTGCCAGTAAAGATAGCTCCGATCTCGAGCTTAACGAGTTACTTGATTTAAACAAATTAGTCGAAGTATCAATGCGTTTAGTCGCCAATCAGATCAAGCAATCGACGAATGATTTTGAGGTGCATTACAGTGATAACCTGCCGCTTTTTAAGGGCTCGGGGCAACGCATTGAACAAGTGATTATTAATTTGATCCTTAATGCTTGTCAGGCATTGAATGATAAAGAACAAAAAATTAGTATCAGAACCTTATATGACGATGCACAGCAGCATGTTGTTTTTACCATTACAGATCATGGTATTGGTATAAACGAAGATGATTTAAGTAAATTAACCGACCCATTTTTTACTAGCAAGCGAGAGCAGGGCGGGATGGGATTAGGCTTATCGGTTTCGGCTGGTATCGTCAGAGATCATCAAGGTGTGCTTGATTTTAGGTCCATGGAAGGTAAAGGTACAACAGTGAAACTGTCATTGCCCTTAAAACATAAAGAGGATGCATTATGAGCCCCAGTCTATATCCGGCTTTTCAGGTGTTAATTTGCGATGACGACGTTAGTTTTTTACGCAGTATCAGTTTTGCGATTGAACGTTATTGCGGGGTAAACAATATTATTCAATGTGCAGACAGCAGAGATGTTCTTGGACAACTGGCGGATGGCAATGTCAGGGTGGTGTTACTTGATTTGAATATGCCGCACCTTTCGGGGGATGAGTTACTGCTCCAAATCGTCGAGTTATACCCGCATATATCGGTCATTATCATCAGTGGATTAAACCAGATCACCACGGCGGTGCAATGCATAAAATCGGGTGCTTATGATTATCATGTTAAAACAGAAGAGCCTGAGCGTTTAGGTGGCAGCATCATGCGGGTGATCCGATTTCAGGAGTTAGGCCTAGAAAATGAAGCGATGCGTGGTTGCTTGCTCGACAATAAAAATACGTTGCACCAAGCATTTGCAAAAATTATCAGCGTCGATAATCAAATGCATTCAATCTTCCAATATATCGAATCGATATCCAAGAGCCAACAACCGATATTAATCACCGGGGAGAGCGGTGTCGGTAAAGAATTAATCGCCCGTGCAATTCATGAAACCAGCGGTTGTTTGGGGGAGCTGGTTTGTGTCAATGTTGCCGGGCTCGATGATAACTTGTTTGCTGATACCTTATTTGGTCATAAACGTGGTGCTTTCACGGGGGCAGATAAGGCCCGACAAGGCATGATTGAGTGTGCATCCGGTGGCACGCTATTCCTTGATGAGATTGGCGATTTAAGCATGGCCTCACAAGTTAAGTTATTACGTCTGTTGCAAGAGGGCGAGTATTACCCCGTTGGCAGTGACATACCAAAAAGAATCAACGCCAGGGTCATTGCTGCCACGCATCAGGATTTACACAAAAAGAAGGATCAGAGCAAGTTTCGTAATGATTTATATTACCGACTGAAAATACATCACGTAGATATTCCAGCCTTGAAAGAACGCAAAGCAGACATCCCGCTGTTGCTGGAACATTTCCTGGCTCTGGCGGCCAGTGAGTTTGCTAAACCGATGGCGACGATACCCGCTGAACTGCTGTTGTTACTCGATAATTATGATTTTCCCGGGAATATAAGGGAATTACGGGCAATGGCTTATGATGCGATGAGTACCCATCAGTCCGGTATATTGTCGATGCAGGCATTTAAAAAAGTTATCGATACCCTGCCTGAAGTTAATGCATTAGCTCGTCAGACTGAACCGCTATTTAGTGGGTTTTCTACCTTGCCTACCTTAAAACAATCTACCGATTTCTTGGTTGATGAGGCGATGAAACGTGCCAAGGGCAATCAGTCGCTAGCGGCTCGTTTGCTTGGGATCTCTCAGCCAGCGTTAAGTAAGCGGTTAAAGAAATTATCGGCAGAAGAATAAACTCCATCGCAATAGCTTTACCGCAATGACTTTCCTGATAGTAATTTATTCGAATTTTGCCCGAATGAGTTCCTAAAAAACAAGAAGTTGCTACTTGATCTAGCGAGCGGTGAACTTTTATTGTGATTATTCGTTTCAGCGGTTGTGCTATCATCTATTTAACAATGGTTAGATAATTATCACCAATCAATTCATCATCTAAACGTATAAAGGAACTAAATAGTGAAAAAGATGGCTGCTCCACAGGACATGTACAACGGAGCTAAATTTAAAACCAATAAATATGGTTATGTGAATATTGTTGAATATTATAATTGCCATACTGTGATTGTCGCGTTTGAAAACACCGGTAATATTCGTGCTATTAGCGCAACTAAATTAAGAAGTGGTAATGTGCCTGATCGTGACATTCCGCCTGAATCTATTATGGTTGGCGAACGAGTGCACTCAATCAAACATGGTTGGTTGACGATTACCAAAGTCGAATCTGAAAACATCGTGTTAATGACCAATGAGCAAAATGAAGAGATCCGCATGCTACTGCCTGCAGTACAAAAGATGAAAGATAAGTCGGCGGAAATAGAAAGTCTAAAATCAGCTACAAGTGCGCCTACCTCATTGAAAGATTTAACAAAACGCAACAAAAGTGTTAATACTATGGTTAAGAAAATGTTGACTGATTATGGTAAGTGAAACTATTAATATGTCATTGATAAATCTTTAAGGTATTGATATTTTTGATTTTTACCTTGCCTCTTTGTTTTTTAGTACCTCTGTGTAAATAAGCTAAAATCTTTTCTCGTCTTTGCCTTTCATTTTTTATGTTACAAATCACACTTCTAATACAAATACCCGTTTTAGAGATCTGCGTCGCAAGTTCATTGTGGTTTTGTGACGTAAATCTTATTTGATTTCGCCTCATTCAGTTATGCTCCAGCCATACATGTTAGCCAATGCAATTTTGCAGTAGCGTTAACCCAAATAGAGATCAAATATCATGAAAAAAATATTAGTTGTATGCGGTAACGGTTTGGGCACGTCATTAATGATGGAAATGGCTGTTAAAGATGTGGTGAAAAAATTAGGTCTTGAAGCTGAAATTGATCACGAAGATTTATCTTCTGCAGCATCAAGCCAAGCAGATATTTGGGTTGCGGCAACAGACGTTGCTACGCAGCTAGAAGAAGCGGGTAAGGTGAATATTATCAAACTAGTTAATATTTTCGACAAAGCATCTATCGAAGCACAACTAAAAACTTTCATCTAAGGCTAACATTATGATTAACTTTTTTGAATTCATGCTCGGCTTATTAAAAGAGCCTGCAATCATGGTTGGCCTTATTGCTTTTATCGGCTTAGTGGCACAAAAAGCAGATGTTTCTACGATTTTAAAAGGCACTATTAAAACCGTAATGGGATTCCTAATCCTAGGTTTTGGTGCTGGCGCGCTAGTTGGCGCACTGAATAATTTCTCTGTGGTATTTACTGAAGCTTTTGGTGTACAAGGTGTTATTCCAAATAACGAAGCAATTGTGGCATTAGCACAACAAGCGTTTGGTTATGAAATGGCACTCATTATGTTCTTCGCATTCGTGGTGAATATTATTTTAGCGCGTGTCACGCCGTTGAAATATATTTTCTTAACCGGCCATCACACTATGTTTATGTCAATGTTGGTTGCGGTAATTTTATCAACCGCGGGCATTACCGGTACAGCACTGATTGCGTTCGGTGCCACGATTGTTGGCTCGTTGATGGTGATCATGCCTGCAATTGGTCAGCGATATACTGAAAAAGTGATGGGCACAGACCAACTTGCGATTGGCCACTTCTCTACCTTGTCTTATGTTGTATCTGGTTATATTGGCAGTAAATTTGGTGATACGTCTAAATCGACAGAAGACATCCAAATGCCAAAAAGCCTGATGTTTTTACGTGATACTCCCGTTGCTGTAGCAACAACAATGGCTATATTTTTCTCACTTGCCTCTATTTTCGCCGGTGGTGAGTTTGTTGAAACAGTGTCAGGTGGGCAAAACTGGGTTGTGTTTACGTTTATGCAATCGTTAACCTTTGCCGGTGGTGTATACATAGTACTGCAAGGTGTGAAGATGCTGATTGCAGAGATCGTGCCTGCATTTAAAGGTATTTCAGATACCTTAGTTCCTGGCGCGAAGCCTGCACTTGATTGCCCTATGGTATTCCCTATGGCACCTAATGCGGTTTTGATTGGTTTCTTATGCTCATTTGCAGCTGGTCTTCTGACGATGGGCATCCAAGGCGCACTTGGTTGGACAGTCATTGTTGCTGGCGTTGTACCTCACTTTTTCGTTGGTGGCGCTGCTGGTGTTTACGGTAACGCAACCGGTGGTTTACGCGGTGCAATGTTAGGTTCTTTCGCTCAAGGTCTGTGTATTTCAGTCTTGCCGATGTTATTGCTACCTGTGCTTGGTGGTCTAGGTCTTGAAGCAACAACGTTTGCAGATTTTGACTTTGGTGTTGTTGGCCTTGTTCTTGGTTGGATGGTGTCATGAGCCTATTTGATTTAATTGGTAATGACGGCATTGTTATTACGACTGAAGAAAATATGACTGTCGATGCTGCATTAGACTTAACTTGTTCTACCCTGTTGGCAAACGGTAAAATAGCAGCAAGTTATGTTGAAGCGATTAAAGCGACACATGAAAAAATTGGTCCGTATTATGTATTAGCACCTAAGATTGCCATGCCGCATGCGCGCCCTGAAGATGGCGTCAATGAAGCTGGATTACAACTGACGGTGTTTAAAAATGGTGTTGATTTGGGTTCGACAGATAATGGTGATGTGTACTTCTCAATCACTTTAGCTGCCATGGATTCTGACAGTCATATTAATACCATTATGGCACTGGCTGAGTTATTCCAAAACGATGATGATATTGAAGCTATCATCGCCGCGGACAACCACGCTGACATTATCGAGATACTTAAGAAATACTAAGTTGCAATGAGATAGTGAATGATTGATAGAAGGCGATAACGAAAGTTATCGCCTTTTTTATTAGCCATGAATTTTAATCCATGGCTTTGCTAGTCAGCTTACTTGTTCTTATTTTCATACATATAAAAATCAGCCATCTCGATTATTTCATCATATAGATCACCTTCTGAATAAGGGGTTAAACCATAGGCAAAGGAAATCTTATGCTCTCTAAATTCTTTCTTGTATTTAGACTTTTGGATTATTCTGTTTTGTATTTTTTCGATGATCTCTGTGGCAATTTCTATTGTCGGGCAGTCATTCAACAAAATAACAAATTCATCGCCACCGCTTCTAATTAAGTAATCTTCGTCTCTTATTATTTCTTGAGCCGATGACGCAAGCAATTTAATCGCGCTATCACCTGCAGAGTGACCTAAGGTGTCATTAATTTCTTTTATTTTATTGCCATCGATAACGGCCAATACCCCTGACGAAGTTGCTTCACTGTAGTAATCAAAATAACGTCGGTTATAGGCTTTTGTGAGCGTATCGATCATGGATTTTTCTTTATGCAGTTCAGACTCACAGGTAATGCGTTGAATGAAATGAAAGTAAAAAATTGAAATTGCGATGAAAAAAGATAATATACCTGAAAATTTCAAAGGTATATCAAGTACATATAAAAATGGTATTTGTACTATCACTATTATGCCATCTGCAATATCAGCATATTCACTTCTATAAAATAATAAAGAATCGGGATAATCTGCATATTTAACCGAGATAACATAATTCTTTTGATTTTTTTTGGTGTTAGGCGGCATGATAGATATGTTCTTATCGTCATAATAAGAGTTACTGTTTAAGTGCACATTAAAACCGATATCAATATGCTCATTCACGCCTTTAAATATAGTAAATAATTTATTACCGGAGAGCGCGTCTTCATGCATATAACTAACGCGGTACTTGTTCACTTTGGTTTTGCAAATATTGAGTTCTCGGCAGCGAGTTGAGTCAAAAATAGTACTCACTACACTCGGCTCTAATTTCCGTCGATATAAAACACTGTGGGCTTGCCAGTCTTTAATCATGAAGTTACCAGAAATAGACGATGTGGTAATGAAGCCTAAACGGTCGAGGGCATTTTTATATTGAGAAAGTAGATCTACCGTTCCGGCATCAGTGCTTGTTTCAGGCTCGACCTCTGCCTTACTCATATAAATGTAAGATCTTTTATTCAGTGATGTTGATGATGCGAGTTCTTCATTCTCTGCTATAACGATGATGTTAGATAGTTCGAGTAGGGCATCAGAGAGATCGTTCATGGTTTGATGTATTGCTGATTGTTCATCTTCAAGCGTACTTGCGGAAAATATGTAATGAAACATCACGGTTAACACGACAAACGAAACGATGAACATTCTCACTGCAAAATAGATACTATGTAACAAGGTTGCTACCCTTACTTCTTAAAAAATAGTTGGGCATGGTAGGGTATTTTATCGATATTTTAAATATGAATGTTTATACATGCTTATATATTCAGCATTTAATCCCGTGTATGTCTGTGAGGATTTATTTCAACGTGATGATGATATTGAAAGTTATTGCAGGAGAAAGAAAGCTGAGTTTATCGAGAGGTTTAAAGGCTCAGTTAGCGCTAGAGTATTGGAAAGTAGGCGATAACAAAAGTTATCGCCTGTAATTAAGCTAATGTTTAGTGAGTGTTACTCAATGTTTTGTAACTGCTCGCGCATTTGCTCAATCAATACTTTAAGCTCAACCGCAGACTTAGTAATATCAGTACTAATCGATTTTGAACCTAATGTATTTGATTCACGATTGAATTCTTGCATCATGAAATCCAGACGACGGCCACAAGCGCCACCTTTGGCTAAGATGCTACGTGTTTCAGTCACGTGGGCATTTAAACGGTCAATCTCTTCAGCCACATCTAACTTCTGCGCCATTAAGATAAGTTCTTGTTCTACGCGCGTTTCATCAAGTTCGATTTTCGCATCGCTGAATTTCTTTTGAATACGTGCACGTTGCCATTCGATGATCTCAGGCATTTTACCTTCCACGAAATCCGCTTGCTCGGAAATACCTGTTAGGCGTTGCTCTAGCATTGCTTGTAGTTTCTCACCTTCAGAAGCGCGAGAATCAAGGAATTCGATCAGTGTTTCGTCGAAAAAGCTTAATAGGTCAGTTGATAACTCACCCATGTCTTTTTCTGCAGCTTCCATCACGCCAGGCCAGCGCAGGATATCTACTGGGTTTAATTTCGCTTTACCGGCTTTTTTAGATACCCAGTTGGCGCTTTCAATTAATTTTTCAGCTAACGCTTCATTTAACTGTAATTCACCGCTGTTGGCAGAATTTGCTTCAAAACGCAGGTTACATTCAACTTTACCGCGTTGTAATTGTTTACGGAAACGTTCACGTAGTACAGCTTCTAAACCACGGAATTGCTCAGGTAGTCGGATGTACGTTTCGAGGTAACGTTGGTTAACCGAACGGATCTCCCATACTGCTGTACCCCAATCACCTTTAAACTCTTTACGGGCATATGCCGTCATACTGTGAATCATGTTGAATCCGTTAATTAAAGTAAATTAAGCCAATTATACCTGTAGGTTATTACAACTTGCTATAGCGATAGTTTAGCTTAGCTCATATAATATTGGCCAATCATCAATGAAGAGTTAAAATAATGCGCCCAAGTCAAAGAACATTAGGTCAAATTCGACCTGTAACAATTACCCGTAACTTTACCGCGCATGCAGAAGGTTCTGTATTAGTTGAATTCGGAGATACGAAAGTATTGTGTACTGCGACTGTTGAAAACGGTGTTCCACGTTTCTTAAAAGGTAAAGGCCAAGGTTGGGTTACTGCTGAATACGGCATGTTACCGCGCTCGACGCACAAACGTATGAATCGTGAAGCGGCACGGGGTAAGCAAACTGGACGCACTATGGAAATTCAACGTCTGATCGCGCGTTCATTACGTGCTTGTATCGACCTTGGCTCATTAGGTGAACACACTATTTTAATCGATTGTGATGTTATTCAAGCAGACGGCGGTACGCGTACTGCGGCTATAACTGGCGCTTGTGTGGCATTGGCTGATGCCATTGAATTTTTGATCCGTAAAGGTAAATTAAAGATTAGCCCAATCAAATTTATGATCGCAGCTGTGTCTGTTGGTATCTATAAAGGTGAAGCGGTGTGCGATTTAGATTACCCAGAAGATTCTGACGCTGAAACAGACATGAATGTGGTGATGACTGATACCGGTAAATTTATCGAGATCCAAGGTACTGCTGAAGGCGAACCGTTTAGCCACGAAGAAATGCTAGCCATGCTGGCGTTAGCAAAAGACGGCATAGAGCAGATTATTATAGAGCAAAAGAAAGCCCTCGGTGATAGCTTGATTAAAGTGTAAAGCTTGTTAGAATAGCGGCGCTTAGCGTTAGTCGCCGCGCGCTAACAAGGTTAATTGCCTAATAATATTCCCCGTATTATTAGGCTTTTTAGGTGAAGTGGCTTTTAGCCATAATATCTAATTATTCATAATAGGGGAAAACGATGAAAGATTACCAACGCGAGTTTATTGAGTTTGCTTTAGAAAAAGAAGTGCTTAAATTTGGTGAATTCACACTAAAGTCTGGTCGTACTAGCCCTTATTTCTTCAACGCTGGTTTGTTTAACACGGGTCGTGACTTATCACGTCTTGGTCGTTTCTATGCAGCCGCTTTAGTTGATTCTGGTATCGAATACGATGTGGTATTTGGTCCTGCCTACAAAGGTATCCCAATCGCGACAACAACTGTTGTAGCGCTGAACGATCATCATGACATAGATGCACCTTACTGCTTTAACCGCAAAGAGAAAAAAGACCACGGCGAAGGTGGTTCATTAGTGGGTTCTGCACTGGAAGGTCGTATCGTATTGGTTGATGACGTGATCACTGCGGGTACTGCAATCCGTGAATCAATGGATATTATCCAAGCGCATAAAGCTGAACTTTCTGGTGTATTAATCGCTCTAGACCGCCAAGAAAAAGGCAAAGGCGAGTTATCGGCAATTCAAGAAATTGAACGTGATTATGGCTGTAAAGTATTATCAATCGTGACGTTGGGCGACCTTGTTAGTTTCTTAGCGGATAAGCCAGAAATGCAACAACACCTGGAAACTGTAAAAACATACCGTGAAAACTACGGTATCTAATTAACGCCTATCTTATAAAATATAAACGGAACACTAAGGTTCCGTTTATATTTATTTATGTCATTAATTTCAGTTTATTCAACCACTTTTATAATTTTGGTATCTGCTGAGTAATACAGTGAATATTGCCACCACCTAGCAAGATCTCTCTGGCTGCGACACCTGTCAGTTCATAACCAGGATATAGTTCAGCAAGCTTATCCCGTGCCATATCATCCGTTTTCTCATCCAGCAATGGATAAATAATGTGTTTGTTCGAGATGAGGTAGTTTGCATATGAAGCCGCTAAACGCTCGCCTGGCTCACGCGCCATACCATCACACATATCAATGCCATTCGCCTCTTCTTCGGTGAAGTAAAGCGGCCCAGGTAGTGGTAATTTGTGTACTTTAATCTTACGCCCTTTTGCATCCGTTGCCGTTTCTAGCGCATCTAATGCTTTCCGTGAAATTGCATATTGTGGGTCTGAAGGATCTTCACACCATGTTAATGCCACTTCACCTGGCGCCACAACGTGCATAATGTTATCGACGTGACCATTGGTTTCATCATTGTATAAACCCAGTGGTAGCCAAATTACTTTTTCGATTGATAAGTGATCTTTTAATACTTGCTCAATGTCTGCTTTAGATAAATCAGGGTTACGGCTTGGGTGCAACAGACACTCTTCGGTGGTATATAATGTACCTTCGCCATCAACATGAATAGATCCCCCTTCAAGTACGATAGGCGCTCTATAGCTATCATCCTCGAGTATTTCACATACTTTTTTAGCGACAGCATCATCTTTGTCCCAAGGAGAGTAAAGCCCGTCAACTAAGCCTCCCCATGCATTGAATTCCCAGTCAATCCCACGTCTGACGCCTTTATCATTTACCACATATGACGGACCAATATCACGCATCCAAGAATCATCAGTCGTCATTTCAATGAGTTGAATATGCTCTGGTAAACGTCCTCTGGCGTTATCGTATTGATCTGCTGTCACTACCATGGTTACTTTGGTTTTTTTTGCAATGGCTTTCGCCACTTCAGCAAAGGCATGTTGCGCTGGCTTTGCGCCAAAGCGCCAGTTATCAGTGCGTTCTGGCCATGCCATCCAAATACCTTCGTGAGCCTCTTGCTCGCCTGGCATTCTAAAGTTATCAAGTGCTGGTATTGTGTGTAATTTTTTACTCATGATTCTTGTTCCTTTAGTTTGTTCGGCTGGTATTAGCTCGCTGATGTTTCAAGTTGTAATGCTTTGTTGTTGGTTGCGCGTTTTAGTAGTACTTCACCAATTAAAACCGTGATCGCAATACCAATAGCAACGGGTCCGGTATATGCCCAATCAACGCTCAATGTCATTAGATCTGGGAAGATAAATAATATAACGGCTTGCACTATCACTAAGAAGCACACGATGGCTAAGACCCATTGTGTCATTAGGCTACCAGGCACTTTGAATGGGCGTTCACGGTCGCCATCGGTAATGCGTAGTTTGATGTATGAAGGAAACATAAAGAGGTAAGGTAATAAGAATACGCAGCTTGAAAATGCAAATACAGACCAGAATAATTCATCACTGTCTTGTGCAAACAATGCGTAAGCCAAGATCACTACCGTTGATACGATACCGGTAATGTTGTTAGCACCAAGTGGTGTACCGTGTTTTTTAGACATCACCCCAAAGACCTCAGGTAATTCACCTTCGCCTGCTGCTTCTGCCGCTGCACGGCTTGCGCCCATTGTCCATGTCACCATGTTACCCACGAAGGTTAATAGTGCCATCGTGCCAACGATATATACCATGGCTTGACCCATTGCACTGTCACCAAATAATACTTTTAATGTATCGGTGATACCAGCAACAAGGCCAATAGATTCAACAGGTAATGCCATTAAAATACCGATAGTACCAAGAATATACAAGAATGAAGTGATGCCTGCGGCTAAGAAAATAGACTTAGGCATGTCACGCACATCTTTCATTTCTTTTGACATGGTCGCGACCAGTTCAAAACCCATGAGGTTAAATACTAATGCGGGTAAGAAGGCTGCGCCAGTATCAAGTGATGGCATCATTGCTGCGAAAGTGAATTCATTGGCCACGCCGTTTTGGGCTGCGTAAATAAAGCCACCAAAACCCAGTACTGATATCACGGTGATTTTTAATATAGCGCCAATATTTGTTACCCATACGCCCACATCAACAGACAGGTTACAAATTAAAATTGTTAACCAAGTTAATACGATACAAATAGATATTTGCCAAACCATGGAGAGATCTGGCATGAATAATTCAGCGAACATACCGGCAAACATGATGTAAACGGCTGGCATCCATAAACCAACATTTACCCAATAGAACCAAGTTGTTCTAACTGCCCATTTATAGCCGTAAGCTTGTTTTACCCAATCGTAAATACCGCCATCACCTGGGTAAGTAGTACTGAGTTCTGAGGTGATTAATCCGTAAGGAATAACAAAAATAACAAAGATGACTAGCCACCAACCAATAGAGCTAACGCCAATAGATGCTGATGCCGTTAATGTGTCGACGACAATAACAGCGCAGAGACTAAAGAGGGCTAAACTGGTTACCCCCATTTTACCTTTTGATGTTGTAGATTCCATATCATGTTCTCCGTAAATAAAAAGTAGTGTGTTTAATATCAGAATTTTAAGATGCCTCTATTCAATCAGAGTTGCTGGCTGGGTAGTGTTATGAGAATCACTTATCGATTTTTACTGTGTTTATTCGGGCAGAATAGTGAGCGGTCATTTGTATTTGCGTTGATTTAAGTTACGAATTGAGAACATTGATTCTGATCAAATAATGAGGAGTGCGATGAGTGGCTATTTATAAATAAACCCCTAATTGCTGTCAGGCCATGATTGAAACACCTTATCGAAATATCTTTATTTCAATGGCCAATATTTGTGATTTGCAACTGAATATTCTAGGGGAATTAACTGACAAAACGGATATTTGATTCTGGTTTGATATTTTTTTATAAAATAAATAGATAATTATTCCATCGAAATTTAATTATCATTTATCAAATAAATAGGAATGTAATATGAAACTACCATCATCAAGTGCGACCGAACTTAACAAAGTAAACCTAGAACATATGGTATCAATGAAAGACTTCTCAGTGAAAGAGATGGATAACATGATGGAACTGATGAGTTACTTGAAAAAAGCGAGAGAAGACAATGCTATCCCTCAGCTTTTCAAAGGTAAATCAGTAGGCATGATTTTTGAAGCTGGTTCAACGCGTACTCGTGTATCGTTTGAAGTAGCGGCAACTTTATTAGGCGGTCACGCTTTATTCTTGTCTCCTAAAGACATTCACCTCGGCGGTAAAGAGTCGATTCATGATACTTCACGTGTGCTATCTCGTATGTGTGACATCATTATGGCAAGAACAAATAGCCCTGAAACACTAGACGGACTGCTTGACATGGCGACTGTTCCTGTCATTAACGGACTAGATACTCGCTTCCACCCGACTCAAATGTTAGCTGATTTATTTACCATTAAAGAGCACATCACAGATGGTCGTCAACTCTCTGATTTAACGCTGGCTTTCATGGGTGATGCAACCGATGTATGTCGTTCTCTGATGCTAACGTGCGCTAAATATGGCATGGGCTTTAAGCAAATTGGTCCTAAAAAATATCAAATGGAAAAAGAGTGGGTTGATTTAGCAGAGACTTACTGTGCTGAGTCTGGTGGACGTATTGAAATTACCGATGATGTAGACGCAATCAAAGAGTGTGATGTTGTTTACGGTGACAGCTTCTACTGGGTTACTCAATATGATGAAAAAGAAGAGCGTCTTGCTGCCTTTATGCCTGATTATGTGATCACAGAAGAACTTATGGCGAAAGCGAAACCAGGCTCAATGTTGTTACATTGCTTACCTGCAAACGACAAAGAAGAAGTCACACGTGGTGCACTCGAAAGTAATTATTCAGTTGCATTTGATGAAGCTGAAAACCGCCTAACAGCACAAATGGCGATTTTAGTTTACTTCACGCATAAACATAACATTACTGCTTCGGCCGAAACTGAAGCAATGCATAAAGAAAAAATTGAAGGTTTCTTAAGCCAACTATAAGCCTATGACTAACCGAGCAAGTAACAACAAATTGTTACTTGCTTAAGCTGTCATCTCAGTGACCAATTCAATTCCAATAGCGAATCTGTGCGTTGGAATACTTAGGTAAAGAATTAGGTAAATAATTAGGAAAGTCATTATGAAAATAGTATTAGCTTTAGGTGGTAATGCACTGCTTCAGCGTAGCCAAGATCAAACATTAGAGAATCAACTTAATAATATTAAAGATGCATCGGCAAGTATTGTGCAAATATCGGAGGGCAATGAGCTGGTAATCGTTCATGGTAATGGTCCGCAAGTTGGCATGTTAATGGAACAAAATGCCACATACCATGAAGTTAAACCTCATATCTTGCCCTATCCAATGGATGTTTTAAGTGCTGAGACATGTGGAATGATTGGCTGTTTATTACAGCAAGAACTGTTGAATGCAAACAATGCTTGTAGCCCAATCAGCGTAATTACTCAAACACTGGTTGAAAAAGGCGATCCTGCATTCGAAAATCCGACTAAATTTGTAGGCCCTGTTTATAGTGAAGAAGAAGCTCGCAAAATTATGCAAGACAGACCTAATCTTCAATATAAGCCAGATGGAGAATATTATAGACAAGTCGTAGCGTCACCTAAGCCTAAGGATATCTTAGAAATCCCGCAGATTAATACTTTGTTATCCGCTGGCAACATTGTCATCGCGGGTGGTGGTGGTGGTATTCCTGTCTATAGAAATGACGAAGGTAAACTTAACGGTGTTGAATGCGTTATCGATAAAGATTATACCGCGGAAATGATTTCAGAAATGATCGAAGCAGACCTATTTATCATATTAACTGACGGTGATGTGTGCGAAAACTATGGTACTCCAGAGCAAAGAAGTATTAAGAAAATTTCTTATGCTGATTTGCGTAAGTATGACTTCCCCGCAGGATCTATGGGGCCAAAAGTTGACGCCGTATGTAAGTTTGTAAAACAAACAGGCAACAAAGCGGTAATTGGTTCCCTGTATGAACTAGATAAGATCCTTGCAGGTACTTCTGGTACATCAATTGAAACGGACTGTATTCTTGAGTACTACAATAAATAATTTTCTTAAACTAACTGAACAGATAAATACCTGATTAACCAGCAGTTTAGTACTGCTGGTTATCACTGCTTTTAAACAAATTTAATTCATCAATTTAATCATTCCAAATGTAATTAAACGTGTAATCCACGTGAAATCTATATCAAATAGGAGCTTATCGATATGAGCAACGATATCATCAAAGTATCAAGAAACACCAAAAACGCACCAATAAGCAATGTATCTAGTCAAACAGTCGCTTTTTCTCATTACAACAATATTTCAGCGCAATTACCGCTAGACCCTAAAACAGGTCAGATCATCGTGGGTGGTGTAAAAGATCAGGCGGCGCAGTGCTTAACAAATATTAAAGCGATTGTAGAAAGTATCGACCATGTGATGGACGATGTTGTTAAAATCACTGTATTCCTTAAAAACATTTCAGATGTGGACGCGGTAGATGAAGTATATACAAGCTTCTTCCAAGATTATCTGCCGACACGTACGACAGTTGCAGTCGCTGCTTTGCCTATGTCTGATGCTTTGGTACAAATTGAAGCTCTTATTTCAAACGGCGAAGGCACTGCACCGCAAGCGCCTTGCGCCTTGGTTAAGGTAGCAAGAAACACTGACAATGCGCCAAAGGGGCTACACACACAAACAGTCGCTTTTTCTCATTACAACAACCTTGCATCTCAATTGCCTGTTGATCCTAAAACGGGCGAAATGGTAACGGGTGGTATAAAAGAGCAGGCAGCACAGTGTTTAAACAACATCAAAGCCATTTTAGAAAGTATCGATCACGTGATGGATGATGTTGTTAAAACAACTATCTTCCTTACAGACATCGCCGATGCTGAAGCGGTAAATGAAGTTTGTGCTAAATTTTTCCCCAGCTATGTGCCAGCACGTACAATCGTTAATGCTGCAGCTTTACCGATGGGCGCACTAGTACAAGTTGATACCGCAGTATCACACGGCGATGGTACGCCGCCACAGCTGCCTGAAGATACTAGCCTACTTGTCATCGAAGCAAACAATACTGAAAATGCACCAAAAGCGCCATATTCACACTCTGTTGCTTTCTCTCATTACAATCATGTTGCAGGTCAATTGCCTTTAGATCCTAAAACCAATGAAATTGTCGCGGGTGGTATTAAAGCGCAGACGAGTCAATGCTTGGAAAATATCAAAGCAATCGTAGAAAGCGTTGAGCACGTGATTGATGATACCGTTAAAATCAATATTCAACTTACAGACATCGCCGATCTTGATGCTGTAAACGAAGTTTACAGCACATTCTTCAAAGGCGCTCTTCCAGCAAGAACTGTCGTTGGTGTTTCTGCTATCCCGATGGATGCTTTGGTACAAATTGATGCTGTAGTGTCTAACTGTGAAGGTACACCACCAGAATAACCATTGGTATTAAATCGAGACATCCATAATGTCGAAGTGCGTGCGACCTTTTGGATGTCTATTACTACTTATAAAACCAAACGATTTTAAATGACCTGAATAATCCACCTGATTACCCATTATTAATTTGCTATCTTCGCTCCTAAATAACCAGCTCAATTACCAGGTTCCCCATCGCTATCATCCAGACTTAATTATCTTGGTTGTTCGCGATGCTATGCATATTAATAGCGGAATAATATACTGCTAAGTGTCTGGACAAACACTTAACGTCTTAATTTCCTCTATATCAATGCTATTTGCTTCTTCTTCAGTGATGTAAAGTGGGCGGGCAAGGGGAGTTTATAGATTTTTATCTTGCAACCTTTCGCATCTAATACTTGATGTGAAATTGCATATTGGGATTTGTAGGGTCATCGCACCATGTTAGTGGATGTGCGATGGTGAATGCCGCTATGGCTGCTCGTGCGTTTTAGCAATAACTCTCCGATAAGCACGATCAGGGAAACACCGATAGAAACAGGGGCGCTGTAATCCCAATCAATAGAGAGTGACGGTAATTCAGGGAAGATGAATAACACAACGGCTTGAACAATCACAAAGAAGCAAACAGTTGCTAATGCCCACTGAGTCTTGATCCCGCCGGGTACTTTGAATGGACGTTCTCGGTCACCATCGACAAGGCGTAATTTTAGGTATGATGGAAACAGAAAGAGGTAAGGTAATAAAAATATGCAGCTTGAAAATGCAAATATTGACCAGAATAATTCATCACTGCTCTGCGCGAAAATAGCATAAGCAAGGATTACCACCGTTGAAACCGTTCCTATGATGTTGTTTGCACCAATGGGGGTATCGTGTTTAAGTGACATTTTACCGACTATTTCGGGTAATTCACCTTCATTTGCCGCTTCTGCAGCCGCCCGACTGGCGCCCATTGTCCAGGTCACCATGTTACCAACGAACGTTAGTAGTACCATGGTGCCGATAACCTTAACCATTGCTTGCCCTGATGTACTTTCACCAAATAATAGTTTTAACGTGTCAGTGATACCGGCGACTAAACTTATTGAGTCCACGGGTAATGCCATTAAGATGCCGATAGTACCGAATAAATAAAGGAACGCAGTAATTGCAGCGGCCATAAATACCGCTTTTGGCATGTCTCTTACATCCTTCATTTCTTTTGACATGGTCGCGACAAGCTCAAGACCCATGAGGCTAAAGATTAATGCGGGTAAGAATGCTGCACCAGTATCGAGTGACGGCAGTATCGCTGATAGTGTGAATTCGTTTGCGACCCCATTTTTAGCCGCATAAATGAAGCCTCCAAAACCCAGTACCGAGATCACGGTAATTTTTAAAATCGCACCAATATTGGTTACCCATACACCGACATCAACAGAGAGGTTACAGATAAGTACGGTAAGCCATGTTAATAAGATACAGATTGATACTTGCCAGGTCATGGGCATATCGGGCATGAATAATTCAGCAAACATACCGGCGAACATGATATAAACGGCTGGCATCCACAAACCTACATTAATCCAATAGAACCAGGTTGTTCTGACGGCCCATTTATAACCGAATGCTTGTTTTACCCAATCATATATGCCCCCATCGCCAGGGTAAGTAGTACTTAGTTCTGAAGTGATTAATCCGTAAGGGATGACAAATATAACAAAAGTGAGTAGCCACCAACCGATGGCACTGACGCCAATGGATGCTGATGCTGTGAGGGTATCAACGACGATAACGGCGCAAAGGCTAAAGAGCGCTAAACTGGTCACCCCCATTTTTCCTTTTGATGGTGTCGTGTCCATATCATATTCCCCGTGAATAATCGCGTGTTTTGAAGGTGCTAGAAGCATGCTTTTATTCAATCAAAATTATGCATATTGGAATGTTATTAGAATCACTTATCGATATATCCTACGAATATTCAAGCAGAATAGTGAGCTGTAATTTGTATTTACCTCGAATTGAGTCATGACAAGAGAACATTGATTCTGATCAAGCTGCGTACAGACAATAATGCTAATTTGTTAATCACAAACGTTAATTATCGCTATGGGCGATGATGGATAAAAATATATTGAGATTATGCAAAATTTGGCGGGGCACATCATCGTGGCTTTTTAAACATGTTTAATTCAATGTTCAATATTAGCGATATAACTTTACAGCTGAGAGCATCATGAGAAAAGCAAGCACAGAAGACAAATTGGGACGTATTCATATCGCGGCAAAAAAGCTTGTCGCTAAAAGAAATATCGTCAATATCTCTATGTACGATGTAGCGAAAGAAGCCTCAATAGCGACATCTACCATTTACCATCATTATCCAAACATGGAATCTCTTATTTATAAGTTGCTTGATGATGTGTTTGTTGATTTTGAACGAGTGTTAGAAGAAGCAATAAAGCCCGATGAAATCACCCACTGGAGTGATATTAATCGTATGATCGAAGGCGGTTTTGTACGTTATTATTCGGAAAATCCCATAGCCCAAAAAATATTATTAGGTCTACATATTTATGATTCAGTACGGCATGCAGATGTTAATAACGATTTGATTTTGGCCCTTAAAGTGGAAGACATATATCGACGTTATTTTTTACTTCCGCCGTTGCCAAAAGATGTGAATATATTTGCAATTGCGTTGCAGGTTGCCGATAAAGTGTATTCAATGAACTATTGTGAGTCTGGTTCTATACCTGTTAAAATGGCGCGTGAAGCCGTCATTTTAACAGAGTGTTACTTGGGTGCATATTTGCCAAGAGTATTACCTCGTGTAGAACCAAATTAAGCGATAAGTTAATGTGTTTTATAACGCGACAGAAACAACAAAGGCTACCTCGGTAGCCTTTGTTGTTTCTGTATTTTGTTATGAGTAAGCGGTTAACTCTGCAGTAGCTGCTTGCGTAAGAATTCCCACTGTTGATCAAAGTCTGTGGTGGGTTTTAATACAAAGCGAGTACGTACATATTGATTCATACGGCCTTCTGCATATGCTAGCAATAAGTTCGCTAACATACTTTCATCTAAGCTAAAACCTACGCCGTCACGCATTTTTTTCTCACGCAGTAACTGCTTTAAGTGGGTTTCAATTTTTGCGTAGAGTGCGCTGATTTGTTCACCAAGGCGTTCGTGTTCACCTTGCAGTGCATCACCAGTCATAATACGGGTGATACCTGGATTACGTTCGGTAAATACCAGCAACAAATGCAGGATGTGATGACAACGGGTAATAGTATCTTTCTCTTCATTTAAGATTTGATTAATACCGGCTAAGATCGAATCTTCGATAAAGGTAATTAAGCCTTCAAACATACGCGCTTTACTGGGGAAATGTCGATACAGAGCAGCCTCTGATACACCCACTTCTTTGGCTAGTTTAGCGGTCGTTATCCGTTGACCTGCGTTCGTTTCCAGCATGTGTGCTAACGCTTGTAAAATCTGTTCACGACGATTCTTTTTAGTGCTTGTTGACATCTTTTTCATCCTAGAATGGTGTTAACCGTTATTGCTTACCCGAATGGCCAAAGCCACCTTCGCCACGTTCACTACTATCAAATTCTTCAACAATGGTGAGTTGTGCTTGGATCACTGGCACTATCATCATCTGAGCAATGCGATCGCCCGGTTGAATACTGAAGCTGTCTTGACCGCGATTCCAACATGAGATCATTAACTCACCTTGATAATCAGAATCAATTAAACCCACTAAGTTACCCAATACAATTCCGTGTTTATGGCCTAGGCCTGAACGCGGTAAAATAGTTGCTGCCATCGTCGGGTCGGCAATATGAATGGCAATACCCGTGGGGATCAAGTGTGTTTCACCTGGGTTAACTGTTAATGGCTCTGCAAGACAAGCGCGCAGGTCTAAACCCGCCGAACCCGGTGTTGCATAACTTGGTAATGGAAATTCAGTACCCACACGTGGATTTAAAATTTTAACTTCTATTTGCTTCATTGTTTGTTTCACTAAATATATCAATTAATGGCTCAACCGTGCATTGCGTTAGCGCAATACAAGATTAGATGCCGAGTATTTTTATTATTATTTTTATAATTTTTTATGATCAGGTATTGGCGTTGAACTGAGTGGCAATTAATTGTAGTAATTGTACTGCCACCGCTTGCTTGCTGGCTAACGTTATTTGCGCTGTGCCTTGTGGCCAAAATACAGTTAATGCGTTGTTGTCAGCATTAAAACCTTGGCCTGATTGTGCCACGTCATTTGCGGCGATCATAGCAAGATTTTTGCGTTGCATTTTGTCGCGTGCATAATGTTCAACATCTTGGGTTTCTGCAGCAAAACCGACAGTAAAAGGAGAGTTTTCGAGCGCTGCGACACTGGCCACGATATCGGGGTTTTTGATCATACGTACGACCATTTCGTCGCTATTGGTCTTTTTGATTTTTTGTTCAGCAATATTCTCTGGGCGGTAATCTGCTACGGCGGCACAAGCAATAAAAATGTCTTGTTGGTGAATATCAGCCATGACTGCAGCGTGCATATCAAGCGCGCTAGTCACTTTGACTAGATGACATGCGTTAGGCGCCGCTAGTGCCACTGGGCCACTTACCACGGTGACATTTGCCCCTAACGAGCGCGCTGCTTGGGCAAGGGCATAACCCATCTTACCTGAACTGTGATTACTGATGTAGCGTACCGGATCAATCGCCTCGCGGGTTGGTCCTGCGGTGATCATGATGTTTTTACCCGCTAATAGTTGCGCTTGTGTATTTATTTGCGCTTGCTCGCTAAAGTAATCAGCGACAGCGGTGACCAACTCATCGGGATTCACCATTCTACCCGGTCCAACATCGCCACAGGCTTGTGCACCTGCTGCTGGGCCCCATAGCATGATGTTACGTTGCTTGAGTGTGGCTAAATTAGCTTGGGTTGCAGCTGCTTGGTACATCACTTGATTCATCGCAGGGGCAATGGCAATCGGTGCTGGCGTCGCCAGACATAATGTCGAGAGTAAATCATCGGCAATACCGGCGGTGAACTTGGCAATAAAGTTCGCGGTTGCTGGGGCGATTAATACTAAGTCTGCCCACTTGGCGAATTCGATATGGCCCATGCCGGCTTCGGCTGCGGGATCTAATAAACTGTGTGCAACGGGGTTTCCAGAGACTGCTTGCATGGTGAGCGGGGTGATGAACTCTTGCGCTGATTGGGTCATGACGACGCGAACTTCCGCGCCTTGTTCCGTTAATCGACGGGTTAACTCTGCGCATTTATAAGCGGCGATGCCGCCGGTAATACCGAGCAAAATGCGTTTATTGGCAATAGCAGTCATTGTGTATTCCACGTTAAAATCTGAAAGGATATTCTAATAACGCAATAACAATACCATAATTAAATTAGCAGAGGCTAAGGTTTGTTATTAATTTTATATGCATCATTATCAAATCTATAAATTTGAACTATTTCACTGTTTTATCATTATTGAGTTCGTTTATTCACCGAATAGCTAAGCTAACAGGACGTTATGTTAAATGGTGAAAATAGATGAAATTGAAATCATTGCCGAGCAGTGAAATGCCACGCGAAAAGTTGGTTAAATTAGGGGCTAATTCGTTATCCGATGCTGAATTGTTAGCAATATTCTTACGCACCGGCATCAAGGGCACCAATGTTGTGGCGCTGGCGAGTAATATATTAGCGGAGTTTGGCACCTTGCGGGCGTTATTTGCGGCCAGTGAACATGAATTCTGTCAGATTAAGGGACTAGGGGTCGCGAAATATGTGCAGTTGCAAGCCACGGTAGAGATGTCTCGACGCTTTTTAGCCGAAAAATTAGAGCGCAGTAATGCCTTAACCAGCCCACAAGAAAGCCGAGATTACATCCGTGCAAAACTGCGCGATCAGCCTCATGAAGTGTTCGCGGTATTATTTTTAGACAATAAGCACCGAGTTATTCGCTTTGAGGAGTTGTTTTATGGCACAATAGACAGTGCTAGTGTTTATCCGCGAGTGGTGGTTAAAAAAGCGTTAGAAAGAAATGCTGCGGCAGTGATTTTTGCGCACAACCATCCCTCTGGCATTGCTGAACCCAGTCGTGCTGATCGTATGATCACAGATAAACTTATCTCAGCCTTACAATTAATTGATGTTAAAGTCCTCGATCATTTTGTTATAGGTGACAGTGACATAGCAAGCTTTGCAGAGCGAGGGTGGGTGTGAAATTACGATTTTCATTCATTTTTGAAATATAAAAAGCTTGCTCTATGTTTTAATTTACTGTATAAAATGCGGCCTTTAGCACGCGTCTTGGGCGACGGCCAACAAGACGCTGTATATTTGCTCGAGCAAGAAAATATTTGGAGAAGACGACATGTCTAAAGTATGCCAAGTCACTGGTAAAAAACCAGCTGTTGGTAATAACGTTTCTCACGCAAAAAACCGCACACGTCGCCGTTTTTTGCCAAACCTGCATTCGCACAGATTCTGGGTTGAGAGCGAAAACCGCTTTGTAAAATTACGCCTTACTGCAAAAGGTATGCGTATTATTGATAAAAAGGGTATCGATTCAGTTTTAACTGAAATGCGTGCCCGTGGTGTGAAGGTTTAAGGAACTATATTATGCGCGATAAAATTCGTTTGAATTCATCTGCTGGTACAGGTCACTTCTATACCACAGACAAAAACAAGAAAAACATGCCTGAAAAAATGGAAATCAAAAAATTTGATCCAGTTGTTCGTAAGCACGTTATCTACAAAGAAGGTAAAATCAAGTAATCCTTGATTTTATGTTCGATATTTAAAACCCAGCTTTTGCTGGGTTTTTTTTGCCTAAAATTCAGCCTTGCTAAACTTGCCCTAGTCGGCGTTTTCACGTAATTTGCGTATACTTTGATAAATTAATGACTAGATTGGAAGGATGATCGCGTGCAGTTATCACGACGAGGTTGGAATAACGTATTAATATTTACGGTATTAACGATGATGTTGATATTTCAATATTCAGGCAAGAAGACGAATGGTGATGATACCGCGAGTCTATATCAATCTGCGCTACCGGCCAGTGCGGTGGTATTGTCGATGAAGTTTGATAATATTCAAATCCAACGCGTTGGCAGTCAGTTGGCGACAAAACCTGAACTGGGCTTATCGCAGCCGCAATTGCAGCAAATTATTAAAGCATGGGAAAGCGCGACGTTTAAGCCTGTGGCTGAGGATGTGGTGGTTGCTAACCTTGCTTACGGTATTAATATTTCTTTCGAATTAGCGAACTTAGCCGCGCCAATTACCTTGATCTTATATCAAATTGATGGCGGTTATCTGCTACAAAATTGGCAAAGCCAGTTATTACAAATCGATGAAGCCGAATTACAGGTTTTATTACCGCGTTAGTCTTTCGTTTCATTCCTCGTCAATTATGTTGCGTTTTTCGCACTTTTAATCGCTCTTATTAGCTGATTTAGATTTTATCTACTGGATGTCACCATGCCTGAATTACCGGAAGTTGAAGTAAGCCGTCAAGGCATTGCCCCGTATCTCGAAAATGTGCAGATCGCCAAGATAGTGGTGCGTAATGCGCAGTTACGCTGGCCTGTCCCCATCGAGTTACAAGATGCGGTCGGTTGCACGGTGACAAGCGTGCGTCGCCGAGCTAAATATTTATTACTCGAGACTGATAAGGGCACAATTATTATTCACTTGGGCATGTCAGGTAGCTTAAGAGTGCTTGATTCAAGCGTAGCAGTCGCAAAGCATGATCATGTAGACATAGTGATGGATTCAGGTAAATGTCTGCGCCTGAACGATCCTAGGCGTTTTGGTTCGGTGTTGTGGCAAGTCGGTGAGGTACTTGAGCACAAGTTATTAGCCAGTTTAGGCCCTGAGCCGCTAACCGATGATTTTACCGCGCAACGTTTATTTGAGCGATCTCGTTCACGCAAGATGCCGGTTAAGTCATTTTTGATGGATAACCATAACGTTGTCGGCGTCGGTAATATTTATGCTAACGAAGCGTTATTTTCGGCGGGCATCAGTCCGAAACGTGCTGCGGGCAATGTGTCTTTGCAGCGTTATAAGATACTTGTTGAAGAGGTGAAGTCGGTATTAACCAAAGCCATTGCGCAGGGCGGTACAACGCTGAAAGATTTTACCCAGACCGATGGCAAACCGGGATATTTCGTTCAGGAATTACAGGTCTATGGTAAAGCAGGCAAACCTTGCCCTAAATGTGGTGAGGAATTAAAAGCGTTGAAGATCGGTCAGCGCAACACTATTTATTGTAATCAGTGTCAACGCTAACGCGATCTTTGCGAGCAAAGACTATCTTGTTGCTAGCTTAGCTAAAATTGCCTGACACACGACAGGGTGGACAAATTGCGCCACATCACCGTTGTGAATGGCGACTTCTTTCACCAATGTTGAAGAGATAAATGAATTCTCTTCAGAGGGGGTAAGGAAGACGCTTTCTAAATCAGGGCTCAAGCGACGATTCATATTGGCAAGTTGGAATTCGTACTCGAAATCAGATACAGCACGTAATCCACGAATTAATACTGAAGCATTGTACTCTTTAGCAAAATCAACTAATAAACCGCTAAACCCGACCACTTCTACATTGTCTAAATGTGCGGTGACTTGATTTGCTAATTGCACGCGTTCTTCAAGATCAAAGAAGGGTTTTTTGGTTTTATTAAAGGCCACTCCAACAATCACGTGATCAAATAGTTTGGCTGCACGCTCGATTAAATCGGCATGGCCATTAGTGATGGGATCAAATGTACCTGGGTAAATTACTTTTACTGTCATGATAGCTTCCAGTATCCTAATTTTTTTCTTAATTTCAGTTGGCGTAATAAATTTAATGGTTTGTTTTTTAGCGAGTCAAAATTAAATTTATCAACGGCATCGAGTACTCTTGCACTTGAATTACCATCGGTATACGCATGAATGTATTCTATGTAATCATCAATTTTTCGCATCAGTTCATCTGGCTGCTTTAATGCTTCTATTAAAGCTAATTCAATTTGCTCTGGGCTACTGACATTGATGAGGTGCTCTCCTTGTTGATTACCTTTGAAGGTGACCACTGGTTTTCTTTGTAATAAAAACATCAATAATACTGAAGATGTATCGCAAAGCATCACATCAGCACTTTTTAATAATGGGACTACGTTATCAGTTTCAATAAAAGTTAAATTGTCGCTTTCTAACGCTTTATATTTATCAACAATATCAGCACCCATTTTCGGGTGAAATTGTACTAACCAACGCCACTTTCCTGACTCGGATAATTTTTTTATCGCCTCAAAAATATGCGGGGCACAAGAAAAACGCGGAGAGAATGTAGAACAGAACAATATTGTTGGTCTTCTGTCCTCGTTATCAATATAAGGATTCAACGCTGTATCTGCGGTGAATAATGGATCTAACGCAGGCCAGCCAGTATCTACTACTTTAAATGTTTGGTATTTTTCGGCTAGTTGCTCAAATTGTCTGGTCATGTCTTTGCCATATGAACAATGCAGATCAAAACTACCCCTGATCCGGAAGTGAGTATTTTTGCCTTTCCAATCCAGTTTACCGGCATCAAACCCATGAAATACCGTTACTTTAAGACCAGGTATAAAACTCGGTACGACATTGCCAGGCACAAATACCGCAAAAGGATTGAAAGATACTATTGCTTCAACTGTGGTGAGTTGTTCTTCATCTGCCGATAAGTAACTGGCGTTCACATTTGGTTCTAGAAACCATTTTACCTCATCGCCTCGACGTCGGATCTCTGCTTGTAATGGTCTTAATATGGCGAAGCTGTAATTTTGGCTAATGTAAAAAAGATATTTTTTTGGCATTGTCACACGACTCGTATTCAGATTTTGATTGGTGAGTAATACAAAGGTACAACTGAACTCTATATTACTTTAATTTAAATTGCCGTTTTAAAGCCATTTTTGTAAGCAAGATTTAACTTGCTCAATCGAAATAGCATCCATTAAATCAGCACCTTTAGCGCGTTGTCCCCATTCACTGTCGGGTAAATGTTGATGATAGACTGCTGCGACGTCATTCAGATTGTTATAAGGGCCTGTGCGTCCAGGATTACTGTGCGCATATAAACCAACCACGGGAGTGCCAACTGTGGTGCTCATGTGTGCTGGACCGGTATCAGGGGCGAGTACCAGATCGGCATGTTTTAAAATCGCGAGCAGTTGCTTTAACGATGTTGCACCAACCAGGTTATTCACTGGCGCTGTCGTAAGCTGGATTATATCTTTGGCTAATTGTTTTTCACAGTCGGTTGGACCACCACAGATAGAGACTTGGTAATTGTGTTCATGCATATAATTGGCAATTTCAGCATACCCAGAGGTTGTCCAATTACGTTCCGCTTTACTGGCGGATGGACAAATAATGAAATTTTTCTTGTCGTGGCTTAATTGCGAATGCGCCCATAAATTATCTTGGGTAGAAAGCGGGATATCCCATTGCGGTGGTGCAACTGGCACGCCAATCGCTTCGGCAAATGCCATAAAGCCATCGAGTACATGCGGTTGTGATTGTGGTTTGATTTTATGATTGGTAAACAACCATTGGCCTTCTTTGGCTCTGGCGCTATCAAAACCCCAACGTTGCTTGGCTTTGATGCATAAACTGGCGATACTGGCTCTGAGTGCAACTTGCATGTGCAGCAATACATCAAACTGACGGTTATTTAATTTTTTACGCAGGTCTGAATAGCCTTTCAAGCCCGTTTTTTTATCAAAAATAATAAATTCAACATTGTCTATGTCCCCAACTAACATGGCTTCTATTTTTCCGATCACCCAAGTGATCTTGGCGTTTGGGTATTGGCGCTGAATGGCTTGTACAACAGCAACAGCATGGCAAACATCACCAATTGCGGAAAAACGTAAAATACAGATACTCTGTGGAGGGGTCATATTCATGATTTCTAGTTGTTGAATGTAAAAGGCTATTATGCAAATCGTTTGAGGTAATGTAAAATTTATCAGCGAAGTTTTTTTGGAGAACACATGTTAATAGACACACAAGGCGCTCGAGTCTTATTTTTTCAGGACGAATTAAAAGACGAAATCACCTCAGAATATTTTGATGGCGCATATTGGCAGCGCAACAATGCCATTATCGGTTCTGCGTTTGGTCGTGGTATTACCTGGTTTTTCAAGATAAATAATGATGAGTTTGTATTACGTCATTATCATCGCGGTGGACTGATTGGTAAGCTCATCAAGGATGGATATTGCTATACCGGGCTTAAAAATACCCGTGCTTATCAAGAATTTTTGGTGACTCAGCAATTAGTGGATAAAAATTTACCGGTACCACAGCCAATTGCAGGTCAGGTAATTAAACACGGATTATTTTATCGTGCTGATTTAATTACCCAAAAAATTGCCGGTGCTAACGACTTAGTCGCGGTATTAAAAGATCGCGCGTTGAATCAAGTTGATTACCAGCAGATTGGCGCGATGATAAGACGTTTTCACGATGTTAACTTATGGCATGCGGATTTAAATACCCACAATATTATCTTAGATGGTGATGGTAAGTGGTGGTTGATTGATTTTGACCGTTGTAAATTTAAACCTGCGGCTGATGCGTGGAAACAAGCCAACCTAGCCCGTCTAAAACGCTCTTTTGTGAAAGAGAAAAATAAAGATACGGCATTTAAATGGCAAACCACAGATTGGGATTTGTTACTCGCAGGTTATCAGAATTGAGCGAATATTCTAACAATGAGATATTACACTGTGTCATTTAGTAATAAATGTGCGAGTATTAACAAATCTATTATAAATCAAAGCGGTCATTTTCATGAAAACCAGAGATAAGATCATTCATACGGCACTTGAGTTGTTTAATGAATGTGGTGAGCGTAATGTCACTACCAATCATATTGCCGCACATTTAGGCATTAGTCCTGGCAATCTGTATTATCATTTCCGCAACAAAGAAGACATTATTGATTCTATTTTCGATCAGTACGTTAATTATCTCGCGGAGCATTTCCAGCCTCACAGTGAAGGTGAAGTGACATTGGAAGTGATGATGCGTTATTTAGATTCTATGTTTGAAACCATGTGGCGTTTTCGATTTTTATATTACAGTTTACCGACTTTATTATCTCGCGATCCGAACTTACATAAGAAATATTTAAAATTCCAAGAGGTATCAGCACAGCGTGAAGTTGATTTGTTATTCTCTTTGCAGAAAAATAATGTGGTGAATATTCCGATTGAAGATCTGGACGAGTTAGCCAATTCTATTAAGGTAGTATTAGTTTCTTGGGTAAGCTATCGCACGACAATCAGTAAAGATGCGAAGGTATATAAGACCGATATCTATCGTGGCATTCTAAAATCAATCTTTATGATGAAGCCATACTTTACCGAGAAAGCCTTGGTTGATTATCAGCATATGCGTGAATACTATTTACGTTTAGCCACCGCTGAAACGGTTGCGCCTGAAGTTAATGGTTAATTTTTAAAGTTAGCCGTGTGATGCTCAATAGGGTTTATCTTTATTTTCGATTATATCGTTGCTTAAGATAAACCATATTGATGAACGCCACTATTTTATATTGGCTTGTTGCAGCGTTTGGTCGATGTAATAGATTAGCGTTTGCATGATCTTGCTAAGCGCACCTTTGTTCTTCTCTACAACACTTTTTGCTTGTCGTCCCATTGTTACTGCCATTTCTGGTTGTGATATCAATGTATTTATTTTATTGGCTAATTCAAGCTCATCATTGACGACCGCAACTCCGTCACAATCGAGTAATTGTGCTGTGACATCTGCAAAGTTAAAGTAACTTGGTCCGGTGATGCAGGCTTTTGATAATGCGGCGGGTTCTAATAAATTATGTCCACCGACTTTATCACCAATTAAACTGCCGCCCATAAAGCAGATATCGCTAGCGGCAAGTAGAATCGGCATTTCGCCCATACTATCCCCCAAATAAATATCGCAATTACTCAAGTCATCTATTGCTTTAGTCAGGCTGCGTCGTTGGGTTTGAGGGAACTTACTTAAACAGAGAGTCGCCACATCATCAAAGCGTTCGGGATGACGAGGCACCAATATCAATACTGCATTAGGGTGTTGCTGCTTTACTTGCTCAAACGCCGAAAGTACGATCTCGTCTTCACCTTTATGGGTGCTTGATGCGATGACGACAGGACGTTGTTGGCCCAGTTGTTGACGTAGTGCAAGTCCGCTATTGATAATGGCGTCTGAAAATTGAATATCAAATTTTACCGTACCAGTGACAGACAGTTGTGCTTGGCTTAATCCTAAAGATTTAAAGCGACGTTGATCATTTTCATCCTGACATAAAATATGACTTATTTTTTGCAATGGCGTTGAGAACAGGGATTGAAAACGTTGATATTTTTGTTGCGACTTTGCTGATAATCGCGCATTGACCACTATCGTTGGGATATCTTGGTCTTTACAAATAGTCAGCATGTTTGGCCACAGTTCCGTTTCCATGATTAAACACAGCGCTGGTTGCATGCGTTTAATAAATTGTTTGACGGCGCAAGGATAATCAGCAGGGAAGTATCTGTGCTCAATGTTACCCGTTAACGCTGCCACACGTTCGGCACCCGTACTGGTTGTTGTGGTGAGCAGTAATGGTTGCTCTGGATAATGTTGCTGTAGCGCGTTGATAATCGGGGTTGCTGCGATCACTTCCCCCACAGATACGGCATGGATCCAGATTGGTTGTTGAGGTTGCTTTAACTCAGGCGCGATACCGACGAACTCTTTCCAGCGGTCTCCTACCGGCGGTTTACCTTTCTTGGTTTTCAACAGTAGTGAAAATATCAACGGTGAAGTTGCATAAAGTAACGTGGTGTAGAGTGTTCGACTGAGCATTCAATATTCCCTTCTGTATCAATATAAGCAATGTGATAATATCATCATAAGCTAATGGTTCGCTGTTGAATTGTTAAATTCGGTGTTTGTGGTCATATACTCGAGCGAAATTAAATTATATTAAGGTGTAGCATGGATAGTTTTAAACATATTTCAATTAACGAAGTTAAACAATTAGTAAGTGATAGTGCCGGCCTTAAAATCGTCGACATTCGCGATCCGCAATCATTTAGCGATGCGCATATCGAAGATTCCTTGCACTTAACAGACTCGGTGTTAGGCAATTTTATGCAACAAACTGATTTTGATACGCCTGTTGTTGTGGTTTGTTATCATGGCCGTAGTAGCCAAGGTGCCGCGCAATATTTAGTGGAACAAGGTTTTGAAGATGTTTATAGCATGGACGGTGGCTTTGAAGCTTGGCGTCGAGAATGTGCGTTTGTGACAAAATAGGTAATAGTAATGATCGAGATTGGTGTAATTAATAATCCACGTATGGCCCAGGCTTTTGTCGATTATTTAGCGGTACAAAAAATTGATGCGAAAATCGCACCGGTAGATGAGGGCTTTGCGATTTGTTTACCTGCGATGACGCACGTTGAAGCGGCATCAGCAGAACTTGACTTGTTTTTGGCTGACCCTTATCAAGAAAAATACCAAGCGGCATCGTGGGATGTAGCAGATACCAGAACGGCGAGTTTCAGCTATGGTTCGGGTAATATGCTGAGTAACTTCCTGACGCATGCGGGCAAAGTGACGCTGACTATCTTTGCTTTGAGTGTCGTTGTCTTTGTGGCGATGTACTTTAGCATGTTGACGCAAAATGAATTTATCTTTGCCGCACTGCATTTTCCGTATGATTTAAGTTTTACCTCATGGAGTGAAGTTTGGCGATTGTTTACCCCAGCGATCATTCACTTTTCAGTTTTACACCTAGTGTTTAATTTATTATGGTGGTGGTATCTTGGTGGCCAAATTGAAAACAAGCTGGGTAGTAAAAAATTATTGTTACTGTTTTTAGTTGCCGCGTTAATACCCAATATCGGTCAGTTTTTATTATCAGGGCCTAATTTTGGTGGCTTATCGGGTGTAGTTTATGCGCTGGTCGGTTATATTTGGTGGACTGGTTGGTTAGCGCCTGCACAAGGTATTAGTTTACCTAAGCCTTATATTGGCTTTCTGTTAGTTTGGTTGGTGCTTGGCTTTTTCCCTATATTCGGCCTTAATGTTGCCAATGCTGCTCACGTACTTGGCTTAGTTGTCGGCTGTAGCCAAGCGTTTATAGACCATAAATTTAAATCTTTTAACTAGATATTATCGAGAAAATAATGGAAATCATTTTACCTGACTTTAACACTGCAAAAATATTAGTCGTTGGCGATGTCATGTTAGATCGTTATTGGACCGGCGATTCCAGCCGTATTTCTCCTGAAGCGCCAGTACCTATCGTTAAAGTCGGTAACGTTGAAGACCGTCCTGGTGGTGCCGCTAACGTGGCACTTAATCTTGCTGCTTTAGGTGCCAGCGCTAAGCTGCTGGGCTTAACCGGTAATGATGAAGCGGCACAAGCGTTATGCGGTAAAATGAGTGCGGTTGATGTTACCTGTGATTTTTTGCAGTTAGATGATTATCCAACGATTACCAAATTACGCGTATTAAGCCGTGGCCAACAAGTTATCCGCTTAGATTTTGAAGAATCTACTGCGGCTGTCGATACCCAACCTCTGGTGGCGAAAACCATTGCTAATTTAGCTGATTATTCAGTGATGATAGTATCGGATTATAATAAGGGCGCCTTGGTTGAAGTACGCCAAATGATCCAAGCGGCTAAACAGCAGGGCGTAAAAGTTTTTGTTGATCCCAAAGGCTGTGATTTTGAGAAATACCGTGGTGCGACGTTATTAACACCGAATTTATCCGAATTTGAAGCGGTTGTTGGTCATTGTAAAAGTGAACAAGATTTGGTTGAAAAAGGCCGTAAGCTCATTGCTGAACATGATTTTGAAGCATTATTAGTTACCCGTAGTGAAAAAGGCATGACGTTAATCCGCGCAGATGAAGATGAATTTCATTTGCCTGCTCTCGCACAAGAAGTATATGACGTGACGGGTGCAGGTGATACGGTTATCTCGGTATTAGCGGCTGCTGTATCTGCGGGTTCATCGTTAGAGCAAGCTTGCGCATTAGCCAATGCCGGTGCCAGTGTTGTTGTCGCTAAAATTGGTACTTCGACAGTAAGTCCAATTGAATTAGCTAATTCAGTTTATGGCTCGCACGAAAGTGGCTTTGGGGTATTATCTGAAGAGCAATTGAAAATAGCGGTGAAGTCAGCGCAATTGCGTGGTGAAGATATTGTTATGACCAATGGCTGTTTTGATATTCTCCATGCAGGTCATGTGTCTTATCTAAACTCTGCGCGTAAATTGGGTCAACGCTTAATTGTTGCGGTTAATTCTGATGCCTCTGTTCGAGCCCTGAAAGGGTCTAGTCGACCGATTAATACTTGTGATCGCCGTATGACGGTACTCGCGGCTTTAGGTGCTGTTGATTGGGTTGTTGAATTTGCTGAAGAAACACCAGAACGTTTAATCGCTGAATTGCTACCGGATGTATTAGTCAAAGGTGGTGATTACAAGGTTGAAGAGATCGCAGGGCATAAACAAGTGTTAGCAAATGGTGGTAAGGTTAATATTTTACAATTTGAAGATGGTTGCTCTACAACGGCCATTATTAATGCTATAAAAAGTTAATATCCCTAGGTATGAACGCCATAACCGCTAATCAGTGGTTGTTTATAACTCGGCAGAATCATTAAATTGATAAGGAGTAGGCTAAGCGGCTTACTCCTTTTTTATTACATTAATAAATATTTGGTAAATAATAGGTTTTCAATAACGGCTTTGCCAGTCTCTTGCTGCAGTAAGCTGTTCACTTCATTTTGGATCATTTTTCGGACTTCTTCTCGACCAGTCAGCGAACGTAAATGCTGTGGTGATTGTTGACCTAATAATGAAATTATTTTATCTCTGAGCAAAGGTTCATGCTTTTCAATAATATCCAAGCCGTCATTGTCTGCTAGCATAAATTCGACTGCGACACTGATAAAACCAATCTTATTCGTTTCACTGGTATAGTTAGTAATAATATCTGGCTCTAAGCCGAAATAAATATACACAGGTTTATTGCTATCGTTTGCTGATACGGTGGTAGGTGAGAGTGAGGCTGTGAGCATGCATAATAGCCAGAGTAGTTTTTTCATTTACCGTATCCTTAGTTAAATGAGGCGCGAAAGAAACAAGCTTGTAGGCCAGTATACGCAATTTCAAATGATTAATTAAATAAATCCGCCAACAACTTGCACCCCGACTTACAATCTTAGTCTGAATAGCAGATAATTATGCCTGATTTCGTTGTTAAAAAAGTAATTTATAATATGCCTGATAATATAGATAATACGCGGGTGCGTGAACTGACATTACCGAACTATCCGATTGGCTGTGATGCTAAGTGGTTATGGCCGAGCATATTAGAGGATAGCTTATCTGTGAACCTTTATGATTGGTTAGTTGATACCGGTTCTTTAACCGCAAGGCTGAAGCAATATTGTCAGAAATTTAGCGTTGAGATATTAAGTGAAGGCAATTATGCATTATCCGATGATGAAAAAACAAAATTAAATTTAGCTGAAGACCTTGGTTTCGTACGTGAAGTACTGTTGAAACTCGATGGTACCCCTTGGGTATTTGCACGCAGTGTTATGCCGCTTAATATGTTAACAGCTCCAGGTGGTGAACTTGATCAGTTGGGTAATCGTTCATTAGGCAGTGTGTTATTTAGTGCGCCAGATATGCAGCGTAGTGAAATTGAAATCGCAGCGTTTGATGCGCAGAGTAAAGTATATTCGTTATCTCAGCTATTTAGTTCAACACCGAAAACAGTGCTGTTTGGTCGTCGATCATGTTTTCTGTTGAATGGCAAATCGTTGCTGGTATCGGAAGTTTTTTTACCTGATGCATCGGCATATAAAGAATAAAAGGACGTTGAACATATGTCTATCATGACAGCAAAAATGCAAGATTATATCCAGCTTACGCGTATCGATAAGCCAATTGGCACTTTGTTATTATTGTGGCCGACGCTATGGGCATTATGGATCGCAGCGCAAGGATTACCAAAATTAGATGTGCTAGTTGTATTTGTATTAGGTGTGATCTTAATGCGCTCGGCAGGTTGTGTTATTAATGACTTTGCCGACCGCCGTGTTGATGGGCATGTCAAGCGAACTGAAAATAGACCGCTGGCTGCTGGACGCATATCGAGTCGTGCTGCATTAACATTTTTCTTTGCTTTGACTTTGTTAGCCTTTCTACTCGTACTGACCATGAATACCTTGACGATCATGTTATCGTTTGTGGCAGTTGGCCTTGCCGCATGTTATCCGTTTATGAAGCGCTATACTCATTTTCCTCAAGTGGTATTAGGCATGGCATTTGGTTGGGCTATTCCGATGGGGTTTGCAGCGCAATTAGATACCGTACCGAGTTATGTATGGTTATTATTTTTGGCTAATATCTTATGGACAGTCGTTTTTGATACCTTATATGCCATGGTTGACCGCGATGATGATTTAAAAATTGGCATTAAGTCTACGGCCATTTTGTTTGCCGAAAAAGATAAACTGATCGTGGGATTATTACAGCTATCGTGCTTGTTATGTCTAGGGGTACTAGGTTGGTTATTGGTATTACCAAGCGTGTATTTTATTGGTCTAACGATTGTTGCGGGGTTATTTGTTTATCAACAGACCTTGATTGTTAATCGTGATAGAGAATCTTGCTTTAAGGCTTTTTTGAATAATAATTATGTTGGTATGGTTATCTTTGTAAGCCTGGTGTTAAGTTATTTATAAGTAAAGAGTTAAGCTATTTATAAGTGTTTTATCGCCGAATTAGGGCTGTACTACAATAATAAAAAGGAGCCTCGGCTCCTTTTTATTATCTTCAATATCGAATGCCGAGAAGTAAACTGCTTATATTAATCAGCCGACCTCTGGCACACTAATACTAGTCGTTAGATTGTTGACTCAGCATCACATCGGATATCGTTTGTTTTACTTCTAGTGTGGTTAAGCTTCTGACTGTATTAGCTAACTGACCAATTTTGTCAGCTTTAGCGGTACCAGCATCGGATAGGTAATGTAGTTCTTGCAGCTTATCAATAAAGATAGTCAGTACTTTTTTATCAAAGAACTCTGGCGCACTAACCCCGTTTAGTGATGATAGGCGCTCTGCAATTAGCTGACTACGATCTTCAAGATTAGCCCTTTCAATTACTTGGTCATGCTCTAATACGGTCAGTACAATTGCGTAGCGTTGCAATGTTTCTTGAATGCTTGCAGCAAGTAACTTCAATGACATGAGACGTTCATTCACTGGGGTTACCACATCATCGTGATTGTTAATTAGACCTTGTTGTTGCATTTCTGCTAACGTCTCGGTAATACAATCACTTAATTCATCTTCTGAGTATTTCAAGAATAGTTCAGCCTGAATTAACGGGTAAAGTTGGCGCACTTTAGCGTTAATGTCTGCGACACTCGTTGTTGGATTTTCTGTCACGATTGCTGCAATTAAAGACGGTAATGCAAACAGGTGTAAAATATTATTACGGTAGAAAGTTAATAACACGGCTTGTTCGTATGACATAGATAGCATTTGTCCTAAGCTATCTTCACGTACGGTGAATTTTTTCAGTGCGATGGCCTGATCCAGAATTTCTTCTGCGCTGTTTTCAGGCAAGGTACTGAATTCACTGTATGGGTTATTACGCAGTAATTTTAAGTAACTATCAATTTGCTGGACCAAAATTTCTCGGCTTAATGCCTTGTGTGGCGCCGCGTGTAGAATCAATGCACAAATCGTTAATGAGTTAACTGCTGCCGCACTGTTGATGTTTACCATCACTTGGTTGGCAAGGTCTTGGGTGGTTTGCTGTAACCATTGCGGCTGTTCTTCAACTGGCATATTCATGTCATCACGCCAGTTTTCAACGTGTTTATTTAAATACTGATTAAGGTTAATCGGCTCACCAAAATTCACAAATGCTTGACCGTAATTTCTTAGCTTTTTAGCGATACCAAATACTTGGAATACACTTTCTTTTTTCTTATTGGCACCAGACAATTCTTTTACATAGGTGCTTACTTCCATCACATGATCGTAACCTAGGTATACAGGCACTAGCGTAATTGGTCGATTTTGCTCTCTTAACATCGCTTGTAACGTCATGTTAAGCATGCCCGTCTTTGGTGGTAATAAACGACCTGTACGGCTACGCCCACCCTCAGTAAAGAACTCAACCGAATAACCTTTAGAGAATAATAAGCTTAAGTATTCTCTAAAGATGGTTGCGTAAAGCTTGTTACCTTTAAATGTACGACGTAAGAAGAACGCGCCACCACGACGGAACATCGGTCCTGCAGGGAAGAAATTAAGATTAATACCTGCGGCAATGTGTGGCGGGATCAAACCTTCATTGTAAATAACATAAGAAATAAGCAAGTAATCCATATGGCTGCGATGGCAAGGCATGAAGACAATTTCATGGCCATCGGCAGCGAGTTTACGCACTTGCTCGGCGTTATTAACTTTGATGCCGCTGTAGATTTTATTCCACAACCAGCCCAGAAAATTACTACTGTTTTTTACTAATTTATAAGAAAAATCACTGACGATTTCATCGATATAATCGTTGGCGCGTTTTTCAGCTTTTTTAGCTGAAATATTATGTTCCGCAATCTCAACTTGGATGGCTTTTTTGACTTCTGGATTACGTAATAGTTGCTCAAACAGTTGGTAGCGATTCGGTAGTTTAGGACCAGATGCGGCCAATTTTTGGCGACTGAAATGGATCTTGGCAACACGAATTAATTTTTGGGCTAATTTCTCGTCGCTACCGTGCTGGTCGGCCATGAAACGCAACGATACCGGTTTATTAAAACGCACTAAGTTGTCTTTGCGATTCAGCCCGACAATTAATGTTTTACGTAAACGACTTGGCGAAATACTGTTGGCTAGTGATAGTAGTGGTACTTGACCTTCTTTACCTGGTGCTCGGCCCCAAAATAGAGCTACGGGCATCAATTGAATATCAAGGGCTTTATCGTCTTTATGTAAACGTAATAGCTGTTGAAATTTTTCAAAGAATACATCGGTATCTCTGGCTTTGCCAAACAGTGGCGCAGGGTTATCTAAGCAAACATAGCTGGGAATGATGACCCCGTTCACTTTTATTGGTGTGAGCGGATCTGGTAAGCCTAGTTCTTTACAGGCGCGTTGTAATGCGACGAGATCCGTCATTGATTTAGTTTTTAATGCGTAAACAATGGGACGCGTTAAATCTAACTTTAGCGCATCAACCGGATTATCTGGTACGTACTGAGATTTAACTAAGCCATTAACGAAACTTCGACTTAACATTGATGGTGTTTGTTGCATAGGTGTTGTCATTCTGTTGTTTAAAATGCGAGAGTGCTTACTCCAATAATATCAGATGCGTGCCTATAAATCTGTGTTTAAGCGCCTGCAAGCGATTAATTCATTATTATTCTGATATCCCTACCGCTTATATTGCAAACTTGATATTACTGTATATAATTACAAGAAACTGTATATAAAACCAGTTAGGGTACATGATGAAAGCATTGACACAAAGACAAGCAGAAGTACTTGAATTAGTTAAGCAACATATTAAAAATACCGGTATGCCACCAACCCGAGCTGAAATTGCGAAGGAACTTGGTTTTCGTTCTCCGAATGCGGCTGAAGAACATTTAAAAGCATTGGCACGAAAAGGTCATATTGAAATTTTAGCGGGCACGTCACGTGGTATTCGCCTGTTGGTTAATGCCGAAGAAGCCAGTAATGAGAGTGGTTTACCCTTAATCGGCCAAGTTGCCGCTGGTGAGCCTATTTTAGCGCAAGAGCATATTGAAGCGCACTACAATGTCGATCCATCGATGTTCACCCCTAATGCAGATTTTTTATTGCGGGTTCGTGGTGAGAGTATGCGTAATATCGGTATTATGGATGGCGATTTATTAGCTGTACATAAAACCAAAAACATTAGTAAAGGCCAAGTTGTTGTTGCTCGTGTCGATGATGAAGTAACGGTAAAACGCTTTGAGCAGCAAGGCAGTGAAATATTATTGCATCCTGAAAATGATGAAATGAGCACAATACGTGTTGATTTAAATTTCCAAAGCTTTGATATTGAAGGTGTAGCCGTAGGTATTATTCGTAATACCGATTGGATGTAATTACACTCTATTTATGCTATTGCGTTGAGGGTAGATAGTTAATGATCCCATTATTGACTATCTATCTTTTTATTCATATATCCTCACTATTTGTCTGTAACCTATAGAAAAGCATTTCAAATCCTGTTCTCAGGTCACAGTTCTCCCTATCGCCTGCTTATTTATAAAATCTTTTCCTATACTCAACATGAGTTATAAAAGAATGAACGAATTTATTTTCTGATACGTTTGCGTAAATACAGGATTAGTTTATGGAACAAAGCCCTATCACCATGGAATTAGGTGAAAAGATCGATATATCCGCGATCACCACACTTAAGGAAACACTTGATTCGTTATCTATCAATACCGAACCTCAACGTTTCGATGCGCGTCATGTGACTCATATTGACAGTGCTTCTTGCCAGCTTTTTTATGCTTATGCTCAACATCTAGCGATACATAATACAACACTCGTGTTTCTATCTCCGTCGGATAAGTTTATGGCGGTGGTGAAAGCGTTAGGGTTTGAAACGGACTTTAATTACGCATCAATGTGAGGCGCTCTAATGAAACGAATATTAGCTGTAGATGATTCGGTATCCATTCGTGAAATGGTACTGTTTACTTTAAAACAGGCAGGTTATGAGGTTGATTCAGCCGTCGATGGTGTTGATGGTTTAGAAAAAGCAAAAACTGGACACTTTGACCTTATTATTTCAGATATTAATATGCCACGTATGGATGGTATTAGCTTAATTAGTCGATTACGTAATGAAAGTGCTTATAAATTTACGCCAATTCTAATGTTAACGACTGAGTCCGGCACCGATAAGAAAATGGCAGGAAAATCTGCTGGTGCAACAGGCTGGATAGTAAAACCTTTTAATCCAGAAAAACTCATTGCTACCGTACAAAAAGTATTGAGGTAAGCATGGATATCGATCTTAAACAATTCCAACAAGTGTTTATTGAAGAGTGTCTCGAAGGCTTGGAGGTGATGGAAGCTGAGCTGCTAAAGTTAAATCCTGGCTCGGTAGATAGCGAAGTCATTAATACCATTTTTCGCGTAGCGCATTCCATTAAGGGCGGCGCTGGTACATTCGGGTTTAGTCAATTAACCGAATTTACGCACGTTGCTGAAACCTTACTTGATGATTTACGTGCAGAAAAAATTCCTCTTATCGATGACCATATTAATCTTTTTTTACAAACCGTGGATTGTTTAAGTGCGTGGATCCAATTATTAGCTGACGATTCGGAATCAATCCCTGAGGCGGCGGAAAGCCTCAAACTGCAATATAACCAATTCTTGCAACTCGATGTTAATCAGGACGCGTTATCGACATGTGATAGCACGCCCGTCCAACCTAATTCGTTAGTGATTAATGAACACGATGATAGTGATTGGTTAATTAATTTTACGCCTGGTCAAGATATTTTAAAGCAAGGTAACGAGCCGCGTTTAATCTTTGCTGAATTAGCAGAGATGGGTGAGCTTAAGGTGACGCCTAAACTTGAAAATATACCTTTATGGCAAAATTTATTACCTGAAGATCTCTATGTGAGTTGGGAGCTTGAATTAATCAGCTCGGTGAGTGACGCGCAAATAAAAGAAGCATTTGAGTGGGTGGAAGATGATTCAACAATTATCATCACCCACCCTAGTACGCTACCTCAACTAGCAGAAAGTGAGGCCGCTGATGAAACCTTGTCTGAATCGATAGTCTCTCCAGTGGTAACGAAAAAAATAGCCAGTACGAAATCGGCAGAAACAAATTCAATTCGGGTATCAATCGATAAAGTTGATGCGTTAATCAATATGGTTGGCGAACTGGTGATCACGCAAGCGATGCTAGGTGAACTAGGGCAAAATTTTTCTGCAGAGAAATTGCCGGCATTAAAAAAAGGCCTTACTCAGCTATCTCAACATACCCGAGAAATGCAAGACAGCGTCATGAAAATTAGAATGTTGCCGATTCAATTCGCCTTTAATCGTATTCCAAGAATGGTCAGGGATTTAAGTGAACAGCTAGGTAAAAATGTATTACTGAGGATGCACGGAGAAGAAACTGAACTGGATAAAATCATGCTCGAAAAGCTCTCTGATCCGATTGTGCATCTTGTCCGTAACGCTTTAGATCATGGTATTGAAACGATTGAAGAACGAAAGCTAGCGGGGAAAAGTGATGTTGCTTACCTTGATATTAACGCATTTCATCAAGGTGGTGAGATTATTGTTGAAATTCGCGATGATGGTCGAGGCTTAAACCGATCCAAAATTCATGCAAAGGCGATTGAAAAAGGTATTGTCAATAAAGACTTACATTACAGTGATAATCAGATCGATGAACTTATTTTCGCGCCTGGTTTTTCAACTGTCGAAACGGTGAGTGATATCTCTGGCCGCGGTGTTGGTATGGACGTCGTCAAGCGCAATATTGAATCACTTGGTGGTGGTATTAAAATTGAATCGACGACGGGCGCAGGCAGTTGTTTCTCGATCCGTTTACCTTTGACCCTGTCTATTATGGATGGCCAATTAGTCAAAATTGGCAGTAAAACTTATATCTTACCGATTATGTCAATTATTGAATCGTTGCAGTTAAAAGATGGCATGGTCACTAAGTTGGCTGATGATACCGAGGTATTTAAACTGCGAGATGAGTTCATCCCTATCATTCGTCTTTACCAAGTATTGAATCATGAAACGAGTCTCAAACGTATTGCCGATGGATTATTAGTGGTTGTTGAAAGTGGCAATAATAAATATGGCTTATTAGTGGATGATCTAGCGGCGCAACAGCAGGTAGTGATAAAAAATTTAGAAGAAAATTTTATGAAGGTAAGTTGTGTCTCCGGCGCTACCATTTTAGGTAATGGCACGGTGGCGTTAATTTTAGATATTGCTGATATTGTCAAGCGTGTGACAACTGAACGCTATCAACATCAAGGTCAGCGTGCACATGTTGCCGCTTAACATAGGACTGAATATATATGGATAATAATACGCTGACCGAGATAGATGAACAATCCACCCAGTTTTTGACATTTATAATGGCAGAAGAAGAATATGGTGTGGAAATATTAGATGTACAAGAGATCCGTGGTTGGGAAAGTTGTACCGAGATCCCCAATATGCCTGCTTATGTGAAAGGCGTTATTAATTTACGCGGAACTATAGTGCCGATAGTCGATTTAAGGCAGAAATTTGGTTTAGAAAACATTGAATATAGTGCCATCACGGTGGTGATTGTCGTCAAAGTTTTAGTCGAAGATAAATCAAAAGTGATGGGGTTAGTTGTTGATGCGGTTTCAGATGTGCACACTATTGCCCACAGTGATATTAATTTACCGCCACAATTAGGCCCTGATAATGGTCCTAGTGTCATCCGCGGACTGGTATCAATCAAAGATAAAATGGTGGTGTTATTAAGCTCAAGTTTATTGTTAGATTTAGAGCAATTTCAAAATATTGAAACCCTGAATATGCATAATACACCGGCACCAATGGTTGCCAATGGTTAGCCTAGCAACACCACTATTAGGTGGCGATATTAACGAATATCCATCAACTAACCTGATTATGCAGGATGCTGAATTTCAATATCTATCGCAACTGGCTTTTCGAGAATCAGGTATTGTGATCAATGAATCCAAGCGCGATATGCTTTATGGCCGAGTCATGAAAAGGATCCGTTATCTTAAATTAAATGGGTTTGCTGCTTATTGCCAGTTATTACAAGATAGCTATGCTGGTGAACTGAGTGCGTTTATTAATGCGATAACGACCAATCTTACGGCATTTTTTCGTGAAGAATATCATTTTGATTTTTTACACAACGTGGCATTAGCCGATTTTAAACATCACAACCAAGATAAAAAATTGCGGATATGGTCAGCGGGGTGCTCCACTGGGCAAGAACCTTATTCAATTGCCATGAGTGTGGAGGGTCAACTTCCTGATTGGGACGCTAAAATACTGGCTACTGATTTAGATAGTGAGGTTTTATGGCGTGCTCATCAGGGTATTTATGATGAACTGATGGGGATTCCAATGAATTATCGCACGCAGTATTGCTCAGATATGAATCTTCAGCATCGCTATAGTATGGATGATAAAATTAAGCAGCTCATTGCATTTAAGCAGCTGAATTTATTGTCTCGATGGCCGATGAAGGGACAGTTTGATGCGATTTTCTGTCGTAATGTTTTAATTTATTTTGATGATGAAACAAAGCGAAAGTTGGTGCAACGATTTTACTCGCAACTCAAACCGGGTGGCTATCTTTTTATTGGCCACTCTGAAAGTCTACAAAGTTTTAACACCAAGTTTAAGCTGGTCGGTCAGACTATTTATCAACGCTAAATTTGCCATTATGTCGATGGCGCTATAGGGATCATTTTATGCAGAAAATAAAAGTGCTTGTTGTCGACGACTCTGCATTAATGCGCAAAATATTAACCACATTACTCAGCTTAGACTCGGTTATTGATGTCGTCGGTAGCGCGATTGACCCTTTTGATGCGCGCGACAAAATAAAAAAATTACATCCTGATGTGTTAACGCTTGATGTTGAAATGCCGGGTATGAATGGTTTATCTTTTTTAGATAATTTAATGCGACTACGTCCTATGCCAGTTGTCATGGTATCAACGCTGACGTCCCAAGGTGCGCCAGTGACATTGAAAGCGCTGGAGTTAGGCGCATTTGATTTTATTGCCAAACCCACTGATAACAGCAGGCAATCATTGGGACATTTTGGTGATGAACTCTGTACTAAAGTTAAATTAGCCTGCAGTGCAAATTTACGCGTCATGCGAGAGCCAGTGACCGCGTTACTTACCAGCCAAGAAGTGCAAGAAGATAGGCTAATTGCTATTGGTGCATCCACGGGGGGAACCGAAGCATTAAGGGAATTATTAACCCCCTTAGTGCCGCCTTTCCCACCTATTGTTATTGCTCAGCATATACCCAAACATTTTAGTGGGGCATTCGCAAAACGCCTCAACGATAATTGCCGCTTAACTGTGATTGAAGTAACGAGTGAAGAAGTCATAAAACAGAATCATGTGTACATTGCACCGGGCGATTGCCATTTAAAAGTGCAGCGGTCAGGGCTACGTTATACTTGCCAATTATTTGATGGGCCCGCGATAAATAGGCACAAGCCGTCTGTTGATGTGTTACTTGGATCTGTCGCTAAGAACTATGGTGATAAAGCCATTGGTGTAATGCTGACGGGCATGGGTAAAGATGGTGCTGAAGGGTTATTGGCTATGCGTGAAGCAGGCGCTTTAACAATCGCCCAAGATGAGGCTTCATCCGTTGTTTGGGGTATGCCGGGTGCAGCAGTCAGGCTAGGTGCTGCTATGGATATATTAAGCTTGCCGCTCATTGCGCCTAAGCTAGCTACATTAGTGCAGAAGAACACAGCTAAAGTAAAAAGGACTGCTTATGACACGATTTAATTTATACCAAGGCGCTGCGTTATTACCACTATTGCTGATGTTGCTGTTGCAAGAATGGCTTGCTGCTGGTGCTATTGTAGTGACATTAATGTTGGTGTTAATAGCGGTATTTTCTGCAGTGAAAAAACCGTTAGAGCTGCAAGTTGAAAATAGCATGTCGATGGAGACTAAAGCAATGTTGGTCGATATGCTACAGCAAGAGATCCCGCCACATATTGATGAATTAAAGAATGATTTAAATAAAACCCAGCATATTAATAGCGAGTCATTTACTACGTTAAATAGTGCTTTTTATCAGTTGCTACGCATGTCTGCAGAGCAGTCTGCATCGTTACATAAAGTATTACTCAGTATTTCCAAAGATAAAGCGTTGGCTTTGACTGGTGAGGAGTGTGGCGATCCAGATGCTATCGATTTAAAAATATTTATTGCATCAACACATCAATTTTTAAATAACTGCTCAGATCTAATGGTGGAAATCACCACGCAAAGTAATGACGCGGTGAATAAGATCGCAGTAATGGAAAGTCAGATGCTTAATATTAATGAGCTGGTTGATAATGCCAAGAAAATAGCCAGTCAAACTAACTTACTTTCGTTGAACGCTGCGATTGAAGCGGCGCGAGCAGGGGATATGGGGCGTGGTTTTGCTGTGGTCGCGCAAGAAGTGCGCTTATTATCTGATACCTCAAATAAATTTAATGATGAAATAAGAGGGCAGGTGACACAAGCGATGGCCACGTTTGAGGAAGCGAAAAATATGGTTGAATCATTAGCTAAAGATAATGCTGAAAAGTCATCACAGACACAAGCAAGATTACATCAAGAGTTAGTTAAATTTGCGCAATTAGAACAAAGTTTAGAGATGAACTTAGATAACCTCATGAGTTTATCGGTAGATACTAAAGCCTGTGTAAACGATTCGGTTAGAAGTCTGCAAGTTGAAGATATTATTAGCCAGTTATCGGAGCATAACGTGCTGCAAGCGGAGAATGTAAAGCAAGTATTACTGGCGTGTAGTGAGTTGTTATCTGCAGAGGAACATGTCGAACAAGATACTTTTATTGATAAGCTTAAAGCTGCTGCGGAACAGTTAAAGCAGCAATCGCTACAAGCGCAAAACAAGACAATTAGTTCCGGTTCGATGGATGAAGGTGAGATCGAATTGTTTTAATGCTTGAAGAGGTATTACTTTTTTTCATAATTGAAGTTAGATAGACTCGGGCATCTTTTGTTTTCCCTATAAAGTTGAATTCGTCTATGTGGCTATCCGTTCCCACCTCGGTACATCGAAATATCATCGCATTGGCGCTGCCAATGATCTTATCAAACATCAGTATCCCACTATTAGGTTTAGTTGATAGCATAGTGATCGGCCATCTTGATCAAGCTTGGTACCTCGGTGGTGTTGCGCTTGGTTCAACTGTGGTGATGTTAATTGTGTCTATGTGTAATTTCTTACGCATGTCGACCACAGGGCTAACAGCTCAAGCATTTGGTAAGCAAGATAATCCCGTTATATTAATGACCCTTGCCCACGCCTTTTTAATCGCTTTCGTCTTATCAATCTTATTACTGCTAGGTAAAAACTATATTGTTGAGTTGGCGTTCATGTTGACGGAAGCCAGTGACAATGTGCAGCTGAACGCGCAAGCTTACTTGTCTATACGTATGTGGGGTATTCCTGCCGCATTATTTAATTTTGCCATATTAGGTTGGCTGATTGGTCTGCAGAATATGAAAGCGCCGATGCTATTACTGATTATCGCCAATGTATTTAATATTGTGTTAGATATTTTGTTCGTGGTGTATTTCGAATGGGGCGTTGAAGGCGCTGCTGCTGCCTCTGTGATTGCCGAGTATGCGGCGTTGTTGTTTGGCTTATTATTAGTATTAAAACAACTGGATAAATTTTCATTACCGAGTAAGACTGAAATTATTCAAAGCTTATTCGAATCGAGTAAATTGTTGGGGTTACTGTCATTAAACCGCGATATCTTTATTCGTTCACTGTGCTTGCAGCTGACGTTTGCTTTTATGACCTTTAAAAGTGCGAGTCTCGGTGATGAATATATTGCCGCGAATGCGGTATTACTCAATTTCTTGATGTTTATTTCTTTTGCCCTTGATGGTGTTGCTTATGCCGTCGAGGCGATGGTTGGTAAAGCGATAGGAGCTAAAAATACAATTGCTTACCGTCAATCTGTTTTCGCATCCCTGATCTGGGCTGGCGTATTTTCTCTAATGTTTTCAGCTGTTTTTTTTATGTTCGGCGAAGGGATGGTGAGTATGATCACGGATATTGAAGCTGTGAACACTATTGCCGTTGAATATTTACCTTGGTTAGTGCTATTACCTTTTACTGCAGTGTGGTGTTTTGTATTTGATGGGGTATTTATTGGTGCAACTCGTGCTAAAGATATGCGTAATAGCATGTTGTTTAGTGTTATTTGCATCTTCCTGCCCACCTATATTATTAGCAGCGGCTTAGGTAATCATGCTTTATGGCTAGCGATGAATACGTTCATGTTAGCTCGTGGTTTATCACTGGCTTGGTTGTTATGGCCTTCTCTGCAAAAGCGGATCGCGTAACAAGGTGAGTCGACTATACTGAAGAGATTTAGCTATTAGGGATACTTTCTTCGTTATTCTTAAAGAGTAGTGCTGGAGTTGTCACTGTATTTCTTTTATCTAGCCTTATTATTACACCTGAGTAAAAGTAATTTGTGTTTCAAGGGTATTATCATTATCTAGTAATTGAATATAATAAGCGCCATACAGTATGACTAGTCGGAATGCAGAGATTAGCACTACCGATGATATTAATTTTATCCCAATGGAGATGAACATGACTGACAAATTTATTAAATCTAAAGCAGCTATTGCTTGGGGTCCAAATCAGCCACTATCAATCGAAGAAGTGGATGTAATGTTACCAAGAAAAGGTGAAGTGTTGGTTAAGGTTATCGCTTCAGGCGTATGTCATACCGATGCATTTACATTATCGGGTGATGATCCAGAAGGTATCTTCCCAGTAATTCTTGGTCACGAAGGTGGTGGTATCGTTGAGCAAATCGGCGAAGGCGTTACCAGTGTTCAAGTTGGCGATCACGTTATTCCTTTATACACACCAGAATGTGGTGAATGTAAATTCTGTAAGTCTGGTAAAACCAACCTTTGTCAACAGATCCGTGAAACCCAAGGCCAAGGCCTAATGCCTGATGGCACAACACGTTTCTACAAAGACGGTCAGCCAATCTTCCATTACATGGGTTGTTCAACATTCTCTGAGTACACGGTATTACCTGAGATCTCGTTAGCGAAAGTGAACAAAGAAGCGCCGCTTGAAGAAGTATGCCTACTTGGTTGTGGTGTTACAACGGGTATGGGCGCAGTAATGAATACGGCTAAAGTTGAAGAAGGCGCCACGGTTGCTATCTTCGGTCTAGGCGGTATTGGTCTTTCTGCTGTTATCGGCGCAACGATGGCGAAAGCGAGTCGTATTATTGCTATCGACATTAACGAAAGCAAATTTGAACTAGCGAAAAAATTAGGCGCAACAGATTTCATCAATCCAAAAGATTATGACCGACCAATTCAAGACGTTATCGTTGAGCTAACTGACGGTGGTGTAGATTACTCATTCGAATGTATTGGTAACGTTAACTTAATGCGTTCGGCATTAGAATGTTGTCATAAAGGTTGGGGTGAATCAGTTGTCATTGGTGTTGCCGGTGCAGGTCAAGAGATCTCTACGCGTCCATTCCAACTAGTAACTGGTCGTGTATGGCGTGGCAGTGCATTCGGCGGTGTTAAAGGTCGTACAGAGCTACCTGATTACGTTGAACGTTACCTAAAAGGTGAATTCGCATTAAGTGATTTCATTACCCATACTATGGGCCTTGAAGATATTAATGAAGCATTTGATCTGATGCATCGTGGTGAAAGTATCCGCAGCGTTATCCATTTCGATAAGTAATTAAAATATATTTCGTTACTTTATCTTTAATAAAAAAATAAAGTAACGGAATGATTAGTAAAGGTTTGTCATGTCTATAGAAGTTGTTAGTAGTAATAAAATGTTTGGCGGTTGGCAGCATCAATATAATCATGCGTCGAGTGTACTGAACTGTCAGATGCGTTTTGCTGTGTATTTACCACCGCAAGCGTCAAGTATGCGTAAAGTACCGGTGATGTATTGGTTGTCTGGCCTTACATGTACTGATGAGAACTTTATGCAAAAAGCCGGTGCTCAGCGTATTGCTGCAGAACTGGGTATTGCTATCGTGGCACCTGATACTAGTCCGCGTGGTGAAGGTGTGCCAGACGATGCTGACCAAACGTATGATTTTGGTTTGGGTGCTGGATTCTATGTGAATGCAACACAAGCGCCATGGAATACAAATTATCAAATGTATGACTATGTGCTTAATGAATTACCTGCATTAATTGAAGCTAACTTCCCTGTTACTCAAGAGCGCGTGATCAGTGGTCACTCTATGGGTGGACACGGCGCATTAGTGATGGCATTACGTAATCCTGAGCGTTACCGTTCAGTGACGGCATTTAGCCCGATTAGTAATCCTATCAATTGCCCTTGGGGTCAAAAAGCGCTACAAAATTATTTAGGTAAAGATAAAGCAACGTGGCAACAGTACGATGCCAGTCTATTGATGGCTAAAGCCGATAAGTTTGTACCTGCAATGGTTGAACAAGGTAAAGATGACTCATTTTTAGATGAGCAACTTAAACCGAATATGTTAACTGCTGCGGCGGCAAAGAAAGGTTATCCTCTCATGCTAGAAATGCATGATGGTTATGATCATAGTTACTATTTTATCGCCACATTTATTGAAAAACATATGCGTTTTCATGCGGCCAATTTAGCTAAATAGCAGGTCTAAATAAGACGGTTAAAAGGGTGGCATAACTATGTTCTGTCACCCTTTTTTTATTGTTTTTAAATATTGCTGTTAAATATTATTTTGAACCTGCAAAGTCCAATTGACGCCAGCTTTCATAAATAAACACTGACACTGCATTTGATAAGTTCATACTACGGCTTTCTGGTAGCATTGGGATTCTTAATTTCTGCTCTTGAGGTAATGTATCGAGTACCTCTGGCGGTAAGCCGCGTGTTTCAGGGCCAAATAATAACACATCACCAGCTTGATATTCAGCTTGGTGATGGTATTTAGTACCTTTGGTGGTACAGGCAAAAATGCGTGCATCGCCAATGCAATCTAGAAATGCTTGATAGTTTGCATGGCGTTTTACGTCTGCAAATTCGTGGTAATCTAGCCCCGCACGTTTTACCCTTTTATCATCCCATTCAAAACCAAGTGGTTCGATTAAATGCAATTTGAAACCAGAGTTGGCACAAAGGCGAATGATATTACCTGTATTTGGTGGGATCTCAGGTTCAAATAGTGCTACTTGTAACATAATAAAGTCTCAGTTCAGGGTTATATAACGTAGGTACTTTGCGTAGAATAGCAAATTTAACAACCTAATGGTAAAAGTGATGAAAAAGCGTAGTACTTTGATCGTGACAGGCTTAATTATATTAAGTGCGATACCTTTTAGCTTAAATATTTTGATTAATATGTTCTTTGAAGATCTGGATACAGAAATATATGAGCAGAAAAAAGCACGGGTGGAGCAGCGCCGACAAATAGAAAAGATGTTCCCAGAGTTAGATACCAAAGATCCATTACGTCCTAAGATTACGACTGAAGAAATAACAGAAGAGCAGCCATAACACTGCTCTTCTGTATTTATTCCGTTATGAATACAGTGATTAACTGATTGGTATAGTAATAGATATTTGTAAACCGTGAGTGTCTCTATTACTTGCCACTATCTCACCGTGATGTTGTCTAATGGCATTTTCGGTAATCGCTAATCCAAGACCTGCACCACCTGATTCACGATCGCGCGCTTGTGATACGCGATAGAAAGGCTTAAATATTTGCTCAACCTCATCTTCAGGTACACCTGGGCCATCATCTGTGATCACAAAGGTTATTTTGTCTGTGTCACTTATAATAGCTAAGTTAACCTGTTTTGAAGCATAACGTAGTGCGTTACGGATGACATTTTCGACCGCACTCCCCAGCAGCGCGGGGAAACCTTTAATGTCTACATCAGGAATTATTTGGTGACTAAATATTTTTTCGAGTTGTTCAGCTTCGAAAATAGCATCATCACAAATAGGTTGTAGCAAGGAATCAAGATTAAAAGATTCTTTGGTGGTGGCATTTAATTGCATTTTTGATAAATTTAATAGCGCTGCAATCATTTCCTCTAGGCGCTCAGATTCATTATCAATACGCAGAATTTCTTTGGTTTCACCATAACGGCGTTTAGATAATGCCACCGACATTTTCAATCGTGTTAACGGTGATCTTAACTCATGAGATATATCGCTCAGGAGACGATGTTGGAGTGAGATATGTTCGCGAATTGAGAGCATCATGGTACGTAAACTTCGTGCTAACTCGCCTATTTCATCTTGTCTTTGTGTCGCTGGTACCACGGCATCTAAATTACCGTCGGTGATATCAGATGCGGTTTTTTTCAGTTTTTGTAATGGGTTAGAAATATGCCATGCGAGTGATGCACATAATGGCATACTGACCAGCATAGTAATAAAGAGTAATAGAAATGGTCTGTCTAATACATTAATTAACCAAATGTTATGCTCTGCAGGTAATTGCTGTGCGGCATATAATTGGAATTGCTCTCCACGTAATGTCACCGAAATGGGGCCCGTCATTAGCCAGTTTTTATATTGCTTTACCTTTGGTGAAAGCGACTCTTCGCTTTGTAAAATAAAACGACGAATAGCTTTAGAGGCTTTTGTACTAGAAACGATATCGCCATTAGCAGCAGCTAAATAGAAGTGTTTGGTTTGTGCTTCTTTAGGCGTGATGAGTACTTGTAGGGGGACACTTGGATAGCGTTCTGCAGATGTCGCAATATTATGGGCAATACTGTTTAAGATATTGACTGAACGTGGATCTAGTTGTCTCATTACTCGGCTATCGAGAGTCGGTAGCGCAATGACTACCGCAACCACGAGTAGTAGCATGCACCAAAACCAGACGAAAATTTTAACGAATAAATGATTTAATTTGCTACTAAGCACGTGTGAACAACCTTATTTCAAGAGTAATAAAAAACGTCGAGGAGAGCAGGTTAGGTGTCTAACCACATATAACCACGGCCACGTAATGTGCGAATACGCATTTTTTCATCTGTTCTTTCTGGTAATTTTTTACGTAAGTTACTTAAATGCATATCAATACTGCGATCGAATGGCGTTAACTTTTTACCTAATACTTGTTCGCTTAAATCGGCTTTGGTTAAAATAATACCTGGAGAAGAAATAAGCGCTTCTAATAGCATTAATTCGGTGCTGGTTAAATCAAGTAAGATACTCTGGCACCAGGCCTCTTGCGTACGGCTATTTATTACAATATCTAAATGGGTTAATAGTTCTGTATTTTTTGTCGTCGTGACAGGTTCGATTCGACGTAGTACCGCTTTAATGCGTGCTAATAGTTCACGGTCACTGAATGGTTTTGGTAAATAATCATCTGCTCCCATTTCTAAGCCAAGCACGCGGTCGATCTCATCGCCTTTCGCTGTCAACATTAATACCGGAGTACTGTTGTCAACACGCAGTTTTTTTAATACTTCAAAGCCGTTTAGCTTGGGCATCATGACATCTAAAAGTACCATATCATATTGATTGCTTCTGATTGCGGCTAAGCCGGCTTCACCATCGTGTACCATATCAACATCGAAATCTTCGAGGCTAAGAAACTCTGCAAGTAATTCAGCTAGCTCTTTATCGTCATCAATTAATAATAATTTAGTCATATAAGGTACTCTGTTAATTGTTCTTGTGGTATTAGGATACTGGGTTAAGCAGTAAATAATTCGAAGATTTACCTTGTTTTACATTTTGATTGCGGCACAACAAAGAATTGATGATGCCTAGTCAGTTTAACTAAAATAGGGTAATAAACAATGCTATTTAAAATTAAATGGCCGCAGATTACGCCGAAGTAGGTTATTGCTTTATTTATGATAACTGAGTTAATTACACAGTATTTATAACTCTTATTTTAGATTAACGAGCTAGTATAAAAGACTTATTTATAACTATATGTCCTCGCTATCCTAAAATAACCACAGAATGTTTTTATTTCGTCTGTTTTCTTTGATTTAGCGTTTGTTTAAGGTGAATAACTTCACGTTGTTTTTCTGTTGCCCGCGTTTATAATAAACGCAAGATAATGTAAAAGGTAAACCTGTGATAAATTCGAAACATGAAAAATTAGTTAAACGTGCGAGTTATGCGTCGGTCGCAACGGCTGCGATCTTATTATGTAGTAAATTATTCGTGTGGTTCGCCACGGGATCATCATCGATACTGGCATCCCTGACGGATTCGTTTTTAGATATTGGTGCATCCATTATTAATTTATTCGCTATTAGATATGCGTTAGAGCCTGCTGATGAGGCGCATCGCTTTGGACATGGTAAAGCGGAATCTTTAGCTGGGTTAGTACAATCTGCATTTATTGTTGGCTCATCTATTTTATTGATGTTACATGGCGTTAGCGCGCTATTAGATCCGCAACCAATTGTACGCTCAGAACTAGGTATCGCAGTCTCTATTTTTGCGTTACTGGTGACGTTTATATTAATTCGTTATCAAACATATGTAGTGGCGAAAACCAGTAGTGTGGCGATTAAAGCTGATTCACTCCATTATAAATCAGATTTATGGCTTAATGCTGCCGTGCTTATTGCGCTTAGTTTATCTGCGTATGGCTTTTATTGGGTTGATGGATTAGCGACTATTTTGATATCTTGTTACATATTATACAGTGCGTATGAGATTGGTATGGAGTCAGTTCAGACGCTACTTGATCATGAGTTACCAGCTGAAGATATTGCCAAAATAACGACTATTGTTGCGAATACGGAAAATGTACTCGGTTTGCATGAGTTACGGACCCGACAATCAGGCTATATGCGTTTTATTCAATTACATATTGAACTTGATGACCACCTGACGTTGTTCCAATCTCATGCTATAGCTGATAATGTAGAAACTAATTTACTCCGTGAATTTGCGAATACGGAAGTGCTTATTCATCAAGATCCAATCTCAATTGTAAAGACGAAAAATGATTAATACAAACGTGAACTCTAAATGTTGTAAAGGAATGAACATGGAAGATAAACTTTCAATGTCTTGGCTTAAAATTAAAGAAGAAGCTAAATTGTTGGTTGAACAGGAACCGATGCTAGCTAGCTTCTTCCATTCAACAATACTTAATCACGATAGTTTAAAATGCTCCTTAAGTTTTCAATTAGCTAATAAACTCGGTAGTGCGACAATGCCTGCTATTTTATTACGTGAAGTGATTGAAGAGGCGTTAAAATCAGAACCGGATATCTTACATGCGGTTGCTGCCGATTTATGCGCAGTACAAGAGCGTGATCCGGCAGTAGAATACTTCTCGACCCCACTATTATATTTGAAAGGTTTTCTCGCATTGCAGTCTTATCGTATTGCGCATTGGTTGTGGAATCAAAAACGTCAAGCATTAGCTATTTATTTGCAAAATCAAATCTCCGTGGTATTTGCCGTCGACATTCATCCTGCTGCGAGAATTGGTCGAGGAATCATGCTCGATCACGCTACTGGTATTGTTATTGGTGAAACAGCCGTTGTCGAAGACGATGTATCTATTTTACAAAGTGTGACACTTGGTGGTACTGGTAAAGAGAGCGGTGATCGTCATCCCAAAATTAGAGCGGGGGTGATGATTGGTGCTGGCGCTAAAGTATTGGGTAATATTGAAGTCGGCCGAGGGGCGAAAGTTGGCGCCGGTAGCGTAGTCCTCGACCCCGTACCCGAACATACTACAGTGGCGGGTGTTCCGGCTAAAGTTGTTGGTAGACCTGATTCAGAAATGCCTTCATTAGCGATGAATCAAACAATTTGATGTATAAATGTCAGTGCTCACAAACAAAAACTTAATTCTGCTTGAGGGCATCATAAATTAACTAATAAGACTTGTTGTCGGTTGACTAGCGTTGTATTCTTCTAGCTAAGGGATAAGCCCTCTCAGCACAATATTGAATTCTTAAATTATGGGTGACAAAATGAATTTTGACGTATTAGATAAATTAGAAAGTAAAGTCCAAACAGCAGTTGATACCATTTCCCTTTTACAAATGGAATTAGAAGAGCTAAAAGAAGAAAATAACCAACTATTAGCAAATAATTCTGAACTTAAAGGCCAACAAGATGTGTGGCAAGATCGTTTACGTTCTTTGCTAGGCAGAATGGATGAAGTTCAAGAACTAGAAGAGTTAGAAGAAGAAGCATAATTTGATTCAGAGGTATGGTTGAAAAAACATATACCTCTGTTTCTATGTTTTTATTCGATATCAAGTGCATCGGCGGATAATATAATGCCTGTACTGTCTGCATAGACATGATCATCAGGTAAAAATGTGACGCCACCAAAGTTTACAGCTACATCGACTTCGCCTGTGCGATTATCGTCAGCACCAACAGGAATAGAAGCCAGACTCTGAATACCAATATTAATGTCATCTAACTGATCAACTTCTCGAATACTGCCGTAAACAATAATGCCTTCCCATTCGTTCTCAAATGCCATTTGTGCAATGTCAGAATCAATTAATGCTCTTCTTAGTGAACCACCGCCATCAATAAGTAATACTTTACCTAAGCCTGGTTGCTGTACCGTTTCAGCGATCAAACCTAAACTTTCAAAACATTTGATCGTAGTTACTTTTCCACCGAATGATGTCTTACCACCAAAGTTCATAAACATCGGTTCCACAACATCAATCATATCTGCATAAATGTCGCATAGTTCAGAAGTATTGTATTCCATGAGCAGCACCTTTTAATAAAGAGAGTTAGGTCATTAGCAATAAATCATAGCACTATTGGCATATAAATTAAGTCTTTATTAGCATTAGATAAATCAATATTTGGCTTGCTACATAAAATATACGTCGATGCTGAGTGAATATAACGTTAATCCCTGATAGCACGATGTGATGGTCTATTCTATTCTTTATTATAATAGACCATCGATGAGTGGGTTGTTATGACAATTACTAATGCACTGACTATTAATGTGGAAGATTATTTTCAAGCCCCAGCTTTTCAATACAGTATCAAAGAAAATGATTGGGGACAGCTCTCCCCAAGAATTGAATTCGCGGTTGATAAAATTTTATTGCTGCTACATGACCATCATGTAACGGCTACATTTTTTGTTTATGGTTGGACAATTAGCCATTTCCCTTTGATGTTAAAGAAAATAGCAGATCAGGGACATGAGCTTGCTTATCGACATTATAGTCCACCGGATACACAACATTTTAATCAGCGTAAAATCATAGAAGATTTAAATGACTATAAAGATCAGTTATCGCAAGTCATCGGTTGTCATGTTGCTGGCTATCGGGGCGATACAAAATTATACAGTGCAACTTCGGCATGGTTAGAAGGTGAATTAATGTTAGCCGGGTATGAATATAGCAGCGCTAATAATTCGAATGAGATGATTAAGGATGATAGGGACATGACCCCTGAGGTAGATCATTTTCAATACTTAAATGTATCAACTCATAAGGTGCTAAATAAGCGATATGAAATTATCAATACCGATAGTATTCGTCTGCGTAAGTATGAATCAAGCCGTCGACTCGTGAGATGTTTTATTGAAGAAAATAAAACACCGGTTATCGGCAGTATATCAACTTGGGTGATGGATAATCAGCAGCCAAAAATTCGAGCGGATAGCTTATTTAAAAAATGGTTACACAGTTATCATACTCGTGAGACTCCGCTCATATTACATCAACTTTTTTCTGAGTATGACTGGCAAACAGTCAGCGCTACATATTTGCACAAAGTATTACAGTTAAGCAGTATTAAAAAAAGGACAGGGCGCAGTGTAAGCTAATGATAAGGATATTATGGTAATGAAAATTTTACACGTGATAGAAAGTGGTGGTTTTTATGGTGCTGAAAGAGTCTTAATTGAATTGATGTTAGGTCTAAAGGTATTAGGACATGAAGTGACCTTACTTAGTGTTGGCTATAAAGGACAAGAAGACAAAGAGTTTGAAATTATTTGTCGTCAATCTGGCATTGCAGTAAATTCTATTCGAGTAACTAAACTTGAATCTTTGTGTATTAGTCGTTATATAAAAGACTTTGCAGAGGAACATGATTTTGATGTTGTGCACTCTCACGGTTATAAATTCAACATACTGTTTGGCTTAATGCCGAAACGAAATCGTTCAAAATGTTTTTGTGCCACTGTACATGGTTATGTTTCAGCACCTAAGTTTAGTAAAATGGCTCTTTATCAATATTTGGATAAGTATTCATTAAAGCAGTTAAATCGAGTTTTTCTTGTTAGCCAGCATATGACTAGTCTAGCGAGTATCCAAGGGTTAGAAGTAAACCAATATACGGTGATTGAGAATGGCATAGGTGGCTATGTGCCAAAATGTGCAATTGAAGAACGTTTGGTGACTTTTCTTCACAATAAAACCACACGATTAATGGCCGTCGGTCGTCTTGCTGTGGAAAAAAGTTTTGATACCCTTATTGATGCCTTACCTCAGCTAATTGAAAATGATCCTAATACTGTGCTCGTTATATTTGGTGCGGGAAGTGAAGAGTATCGATTGCGAAAAAAAATAAACCAATTGGATTTAAATGAACATGTTTTATTATTTGGTTTTGTAGAATCACTATCTAGTTATTTTAATCACTTTGATGTTTTTGTAATGCCTTCTATTACAGAGGGGACTCCTATCGCTTTACTCGAAGCTATGTTGGCTAGAGTTCCTTGTGTTGTTACTAATGTCGGCGGGATGCCACATATGCTCGGACATGGTAAGGGAGGTTGGATTGTGCCACCTAAAGATTCATTAGCATTACAAATAGCCATTTCAGAAAGTCTTATTCAGAGTCAAAGCCAAATTAAAACCATTTTTTCTTATGAGCGTGCCACGTATGAATTTAATTATCTGCACATGAGTCAGCAATATTTAAATGAGTACCAAAGTTTGCTTTCGGCGAATTCCCTCTCAACATAATTCAGCTTACCTTCAACTAGCATGCTAATCATAATTGCCTTTATATAAAGAGGCTAAGATACAGTACGTATATGATGAATATAACGAGGTTAGATTGATATTTGTACATTAAGAGGGGTTTCAGAACGTATTTTTAATGTTTTGTACTTTTTTATCATCAATACCAGAAAGTACTTGCCTGAAATCGCTAGTTCTCTATAATTCGAGCTCACTGACACGGCAACAGCCGCTAAGTAAAGGTGTTTGTTCAGTATCGAAAGTTACTTTTTAACCTCCTGAAATGAAGTACAAATATGTGCTTGACTTCGAAATAGGTTTGCGTAGAATACGCAGCCTGACTACGACGAAAGACGTCAAGGTCAATGCTCTTTAATAATTTATTCAAGCAATCTGTGTGAGCACTTGCAGAGATATAATGACCAAATATTATATCAATGTAATTGTGAACATTAAATTAAATCGAAAGATTTGGTTTTATAAACAATGAACTTTGGTTTGTTGTTGAAGTACAGAATTCATTGAGCCGACTTAATC
>NZ_PJCA01000026.1 GCF_002836355.1 Moritella sp. Urea-trap-13 | reverse complement strand
GAAAGTAAATTGGCTCCCTTTGCTAGACTCGAACTAGCGACATATGGATTAACAGTCCACCGTTCTACCAACTGAACTAAAAGGGAATTGTTGGTTTGCTTTTTTAAACTAATAAATCAAAGCGAATAAATTGTGTGCTTCTAATGAAGCGTGTTAACAATTGACACTATCTACAAATCGAATTGTAATCATAGCCTAAATCATTAACCGTACCTTCAAT
>NZ_PJCA01000025.1 GCF_002836355.1 Moritella sp. Urea-trap-13 | reverse complement strand
TCTACCAACTGAACTAAAAGGGAATTGTTGGTTTGCTTTTTTTAAACTAATAAATCAAAGCGAATAAATTGTGTGCTTCTAATGAGCTGATTAACAGTTGACACTATTTACAAATTATAGTGTAAATCATTAACCGTACTTTCAATGCGTTAATTTCAACGAAAGTAAATTGGCTCCCTTTGCTAGACTCGAACTAGCGACATATGGATTAACAGTCCACCGT
>NZ_PJCA01000024.1 GCF_002836355.1 Moritella sp. Urea-trap-13 | reverse complement strand
GTGGGTCCTTAGCTCAGTTGGGAGAGCATCGCCCTTACAAGGCGAGGGTCACTGGTTCAAGCCCAGTAGGACCCACCACAATTATTAAGTTTGGTTATCTATATTTTTAATATAAGTAACGAGACTTTTTAAAGAAAGTATTCGGGGGCTGTTAGCTCAGTTGGTAGAGCAGTTGACTTTTAATCAATTGGTCGAAGGTTCAAATCCTTCACAGCCCACCACTTTCTTT
>NZ_PJCA01000023.1 GCF_002836355.1 Moritella sp. Urea-trap-13 | reverse complement strand
AGCAACTATCGGTGTTTCTGTGAATGCTGAGACCAAGGTTGATTTAGTGATCACCCTGGATGCCAAAGACGCAAACGGTCAGTTCATCACGGTGACCATTCCTGCGGGCACGGCGGCCAATGCGGTTATCACTTCACCAGCCTTTGTGATCAACAACGGCGAAGATGTGTATAACGACAATTCAAGTTTCGCCGTATCAGTGACTGGCACGGATAACGATGCGAGCGTTGATGGTAATTTTGAAGCGTTAG
>NZ_PJCA01000022.1 GCF_002836355.1 Moritella sp. Urea-trap-13 | reverse complement strand
TTTGTAAGTGCCCACACAAATTGCTTGAATAGAAACGTTGAAGACAACGATTGGGATGAAATCCAATCGTGAAAGTAAATAGTGTCCCGTTCGTCTAGAGGCCTAGGACACCGCCCTTTCACGGCGGTAACACGAGTTCAAATCTCGTACGGGATACCACTTTTCTTTCTGACTAAAAATCAAAGCTAAGCATTACTGCTTATCTTTGCTTTTTAGCAAATTGCTCTTTAAAAATTTGGAAAGCTGAATAAATAAAGAAG
>NZ_PJCA01000021.1 GCF_002836355.1 Moritella sp. Urea-trap-13 | reverse complement strand
AAAAAAGCCGATATCAATGATATCGGCTTTTTTCGTTCAAGACTTAATCTTGAAACTAAATTGGCGTTTGGCGATGCCCTACTCTCACATGGGGAAGCCCCACACTACCATCGGCGTTATTACGTTTCACTACTGAGTTCGGAATGGAATCAGGTGGTACCGCAACACTATGGTCACCAAACAAATTTTTTGAGTCTTACGAATAATCTGCTCTTACTTAAGACTAAGTCTTAAGTAACATCTACTTAGACTAAATCTAAATAAATAGTAATTGGCG
>NZ_PJCA01000020.1 GCF_002836355.1 Moritella sp. Urea-trap-13 | reverse complement strand
GGTGTCTTTATCTGGCGAGCAGCAAGGTCAAGACGTGAAGGTTACGGTGAGCATCACGCAGAATGTGCCGTTAGACCATAACGGTTCAAGTGATGGTAGTTACGTAACTTTTGACGGTGACAACATCCACATCAATGTGCCAGTGCAAGCGACCGATACCGATGGGGATGATTTAGATGCACCAGCTAATGTTGATATCACCATTACTGATGGTGCAAACCCATCGTTTGGTACTGATTCCGGTGTGACCATTAATGAGTCAACAGACGAAAATAAGGTAATTGAAGGTCAGATCCCACTGAATGTGGGCTCTGATGAAATAGCGAACATCGC
>NZ_PJCA01000019.1 GCF_002836355.1 Moritella sp. Urea-trap-13 | reverse complement strand
TTTGTAAGTGCCCACACAAATTGCTTGAATAGAAAAGTAAAAAGCATGTAAGAAATGCGATAGGACTGTAGCTCAGTTGGTTAGAGCGCGCCCCTGATAAGGGTGAGGTCGGTAGTTCAAATCTACTCAGTCCTACCAATCTTCTTACGAACTCTATGATGTGGGGCTATAGCTCAGCTGGGAGAGCGCCTGCCTTGCACGCAGGAGGTCTGCGGTTCGATCCCGCATAGCTCCACCACATCATAGTTGTTAAAATACAAAGCTAAGCAAGCTTAATGCTTATCTTTGCTTTTTAGCAAATTGCTCTTTAAAAATTTGGAAAGCTGAATAAATAAAGAAG
>NZ_PJCA01000018.1 GCF_002836355.1 Moritella sp. Urea-trap-13 | reverse complement strand
CAGCCAGTGGCGGTGATTTTGAACAACTGACCCCAGATACAACGGCAGTGACGACAACGCTAGCCGATACGCTTGATGAAACAACAGTAGCTTTAAGCGCAGATAAAACATCAATCAGCGAAGCGGGCGGAGAGATCACCTACACTGCGACTTTGTCAGCAGCTAGTCAGGGTGAAACCCTAGTTGAAACCACTTTAGGCACTATCAGTATTGCCGATGGCGCAACCACAGGCTCGTTTGTTTATGCCGTGGCTGCCGATGAAGATGTGTATGCTGATGGTTCAACAGTTATTAATGGCATTACCTCGGCGACGGGCGGGAATTTTGAACTGATAGTACCGAATGCCATGTTAGTTGATACGGCAGTGG
>NZ_PJCA01000017.1 GCF_002836355.1 Moritella sp. Urea-trap-13 | reverse complement strand
ACTACCATTACTGTTCAGTGTTAACGACCCATTCGCAGGCTCGCTGACTTTGATGGCGGTTAAGTTATCATTATCGCCGTCGCTATCATTGCTCAAGACCGTTGAACCATTCAGCGTAGCGCCTTCATCAACACTGTAACTATCAACCAGCGCCACTGGCGTATCATTTTGTGCAGCAATGTTGATGGACACTGTCACGGTATTCGAATCGACCGTGCCATCATTGACTTTATAGCTAAATGAATCCGTCGTGGTTTCACTGCCATCATGGGTATAACTAAACGTACCGTTACTGTTGAGTGTTAACGACCCATTCGCAGGCTCGCTGACTTTGATGGCGGTTAAATTGTCGCTCTCAGCATCCGTATCATTGCTTAAT
>NZ_PJCA01000016.1 GCF_002836355.1 Moritella sp. Urea-trap-13 | reverse complement strand
AACGTGTTTTAAGAACTTCTTTATTTATTCAGCTTTCCAAATTTTTAAAGAGCATTTGCTAAAAAGCAAAATTGTTGTCTCTAACTCTGAATTTCAGAGTTAAAAAAACCAAAGTTAATTCGCTTGCTATTCTAAGCAGATTTAACTTTGGTCTCTTCCTGAGAACATGATGTGGTGGAGCTATGCGGGATCGAACCGCAGACCTCCTGCGTGCAAGGCAGGCGCTCTCCCAGCTGAGCTATAGCCCCACATCATGTGGTTAGTAAAATTGGTAGGACTGAGTAGATTTGAACTACCGACCTCACCCTTATCAGGGGCGCGCTCTAACCAACTGAGCTACAGTCCTACTGACATTTTACTATGTCTTTAATTTCTTTATTCAAGCAATTTGTGTGGGCACTTACAAA
>NZ_PJCA01000015.1 GCF_002836355.1 Moritella sp. Urea-trap-13 | reverse complement strand
GATTTCGATCCCATTGGCAATGCTTTTTATGCACAGATCTTGATTTAATATCTAACGTCGAAAAAACCAGCAATAAAATGTAATTTAACGATCACCTTCCGTACGAACGGTGATTATTACAGCGTTTCACGTTATTCATAATGCACCAGCGTTTATCTGTCTATTTCAACAAAACACCACCTCAGCCCAATTAATGTAGTCGTGTTCTGTCCATTCTGCCAATAATACACACTATAAAAGCCACCCAGGAGGCAGAAATTAGCGAAACCACAAAAATATAATGCTAGCGAGCGGTAAAACAAGCGCTCAATTCATGATTTAGACAACCAACTGAGTGTCCTAGCAGCTGAGATCAATAAAATAAAAGCCACGTTTCATCACGATGTCGAAAAACCTACCGTTTTTCGCGCTGACCCTAAATAGCGAACGACTGAAATAACCGCGGCATAAACGAATAGGTCGCTCATAATATTTATTTAAGCAGAGCCTAGAAACACAAAAACCAGCCGCAGGCTGGTTTTTTTATTGTCTGGCGTAGGCTTAATCACGGTTTAGCGCCATATCGTGACTGATGCCGGCCCTTTTTCTGCGTTTATGAGCATCCCACCCAGGGGATGTTATCTCATGCCTTAAA
>NZ_PJCA01000014.1 GCF_002836355.1 Moritella sp. Urea-trap-13 | reverse complement strand
ATTTACGCAAATGAGATAGAATTCTCAGGACGGAATACTAACCAACGCATTAAAATGGCTGATATCAGTAACGATATAACGTAAAGCTGCGATTAAGCATACGCTAGAGAATAAAAAACCAGCCGATTTATCCGCCATTTTTGTTTGTATGTAAAATAAAAATAAAGATCTAGATAATGCAGTGGCCTGCCACTGAGTATTGTTTATTGAACTGCGGTTGATGATTTTATAATGACATGATCTGAGTATTATTGATGCGGCCCTTATCGTTATTGGAAAGCCTAAATGAAATTTCATTCCGGTTTGAATACATTTCAACGAATTTTTTAGGTGTTTTTAGCTGAAAGGTAAAGTACGACTGGCTAAAATGTATTTATTTTACTTATTTGTTGGCGTTATTTAGGTCTTAGCACTAGATTGAATAGTCTTGGTTACTACTTTCAAGCATTAATCGAAAGGGCCGAGTGATAAGCTGATTGTTAATAAACCCTCGATTTAACGACGTTCGTATGAATCGTGATCGTTAATGGTGGCTTTATTGCTGGTTTTTTCTGCGTTAAATATTAAATCAATTTATGTGCATAAAATGGATTGCTAATGTGATCTAAATCTCTATAATGCGACTTCACTGACACGGCAACAGCCGCTA
>NZ_PJCA01000013.1 GCF_002836355.1 Moritella sp. Urea-trap-13 | reverse complement strand
ATCTCTTTATCACTACAAACATTTTTTTGGTGTTCCGCCTGTGACAACCTCTGTCATACACATTTCTCGCTAGTAAGCCTCGTTTAGCAGATATTCTATTCTTTGTTTCAGATCTGTAATTACACGATACTTTATCGCCCCTTCACTTTAGCTTATTTACTGTAAAATTTTAACTATCACAACTTTAGTTTGGGTATGTTCTGTGTATTTCCAATTCACAATATTATCTACTGTGACCGCATAATCTTACGTGTAAGACATCGACTATTCAGGTATCGGGAGATAGCCGCTACCTGACCGTGTTTATCTCGATATCGAGCTTAGTCTTACACTCTTAAATAAACAGTATAACTATTGTTATCAATGGTTTGCGTTTGTAGTGGTTTTGTTCCTTGTTAATTTATGTAATTTAATCGTTTTTACTCGGTTGTTGCGCGGCGTTAATCACGTATATTTATAGGCACAAGGACGAGGCGGGAACATCTTCAGGAAGAAGATTAAAGGATTAAGTTGCAGGACGCGACACAGGACATCTTCAGGAAGAAGAACAAAGGATTAAGTTGCAGGACGCGACACAGGACATCTTCAGGAAGAAGAACAAAGGATTAAGTTGCAGGATGCGACACAGGACATCTTCAGGAAGAAGAACAAAGGATTAAGTTGCAGGACGCGACACAGGACA
>NZ_PJCA01000012.1 GCF_002836355.1 Moritella sp. Urea-trap-13 | reverse complement strand
TTCAATTAATCATACTTTAATTTGTATGGTTAAGCCTCACGGGTAATTAGTACAAGTTAGCTCAATGCCTCACAGCACTTACACACCTTGCCTATCAACGTTGTAGTCTCCAACGGCCCTTTAGGGAGCTTAAAGCTCCAGTGAGAACTCATCTCGAGGCCTGCTTCCCGCTTAGATGCTTTCAGCGGTTATCAGTTCCGAACTTAGCTACCGGGCAATGCCATTGGCATGACAACCCGAACACCAGTGGTTCGTCCACTCCGGTCCTCTCGTACTAGGAGCAGCTCCTCTCAATTCTCAAACGCCCACGGCAGATAGGGACCGAACTGTCTCACGACGTTCTAAACCCAGCTCGCGTACCACTTTAAATGGCGAACAGCCATACCCTTGGGACCAACTTCAGCCCCAGGATGTGATGAGCCGACATCGAGGTGCCAAACACCGCCGTCGATATGAACTCTTGGGCGGTATCAGCCTGTTATCCCCGGAGTACCTTTTATCCGTTGAGCGATGGCCCTTCCATTCAGAACCACCGGATCACTAAGACCTACTTTCGTACCTGCTCGACGTGTCTGTCTCGCAGTTAAGCTGGCTTATGCCTTTGCACTAACCACATGATGTCCAACCATGTTTAGCCAACCTTCGTGCTCCTCCGTTACTCTTTGGGAGGAGACCGCCCCAGTCAAACTACCCACCAGACACTGTCCGCAA
>NZ_PJCA01000011.1 GCF_002836355.1 Moritella sp. Urea-trap-13 | reverse complement strand
TTAACATAACCCAGCATACCTTGGTCACCGAAGTACTCTTTCGCTAGGTTATCAGTTGATAGCGCAGCAGTATGGTAAGTTGGTAACGTAATTAGGTGGTGGAAGATACCCGCTTCACGTGCTGAATCAGCTTGGAATGTACGGATTTTCTCATCAGCTTGGATTGCTAATTCTGTGATGTCGTATTTCTCGTTCATCAAGTCTGCACGGTCATATGCTGCAACGTCTTGACCAGCTTCAACCATGATATCAAAGATTTGTTGACGGAAATTAAGCGTCCAGTTGAATGATGGCGAGTTGTTGTAAACAAGTTTCGCATTCGGTACTACTTTACGGATCTCATTAACCATTGCACCGATTTGACCAACGTGTGGCTTCTCAGTTTCGATCCATAATAAATCAGCGCCGCCTTGTAGCGATGTAATGCAATCTAGTACACAACGTGCTTCACCAGTACCTTCTTTAAATTGGAACAAGTTACTTGGTAGACGTTTAGGACGTAATAATTTACCGTCTCTCTTCAGAATAACATCACCATTACCTAGCTCTGCTTCTGTGATCTCATCACAATCAAGGAATGAATTATATTGGTCACCAAGGTCACCTGCTTCATTCGTTACTGCAATTTGTTTTGTTAGACCAGCACCTAATGAATCAGTACGAGCAACAATAACGCCGTTGTCGATACCAAGCTCTAGGAATGCATAACGAACAGCATTGATTTTCGCCAAGAAGTCTTCATGTGGTACCGTTACTTTACCATCTTGGTGGCCACATTGTTTTTCATCAGATACTTGGTTTTCGATTTGGATACAACATGCACCCGCTTCAATCATTTTCTTAGCCATTAGGTAAGTTGCTTCTGCGTTACCAAAGCCCGCATCGATATCTGCAATGATTGGCACAACGTGCGTTACATGGTTGTCAATTTGGTCTTGTACCGCAGCTGCTTTAGCTGTATCGCCCGCATTTCTTGCAGCGTCTAGTTCACGGAAGAAACCGCCTAGTTCACGTGCATCTGCTTGACGTAGGAAAGTGTATAGTTCTTCGATTAGATCTGAAACAGACGTTTTTTCATGCATTGATTGGTCTGGTAGTGGACCAAACTCAGAGCGTAATGCAGCAACCATCCAACCTGAAAGATAAAGATAACGACGGTCAGTATTATTTTCAAAATGTTTCTTAATAGAAATCATTTTTTGTTGACCGATAAAACCATGCCAGCAACCTAAAGACTGCGT
>NZ_PJCA01000009.1 GCF_002836355.1 Moritella sp. Urea-trap-13 | reverse complement strand
TGTGTCTTTATCTGGCGAGCAGCAAGGTCAAGACGTGAAGGTTACGGTGAGCATCACGCAGAATGTGCCGTTAGACCATAACGGTTCAAGTGATGGTGGTTACGTAACTTTTGACGGTGACAATATTCACATCAATGTACCGGTGCAAGCGACCGATACCGACGGTGATGATTTAGATGCACCAGCTAATGTAGATATCACGATAACAGATGGTGAAAACCCATCGTTCGGTATTGATTCTGGTGTGACAATTAATGAGTCAACAGACGAAAACAAGGTAATTGAAGGTCAGATCCCGCTGAATGTGGGTTCTGATGAAATCGAGACCATCGTATTCCAATCAAATCAACCAAGTTTTGCTGGCATTACGAGTAATGGTCAGGCGACTACATTCACGGTTGTCGGTAATACATTAACGGTACTGGATAGCGCAGATAAACCAGTGATGACAGTGATCATCGCGACAGATGGCTCATACAAAGTCACGGTAACAGGTCCAATCGATCAAGGTGATAGCGAATCAACCAATATTAATTTGAACGTGACTGCGACAGATAAAGACGGCGACAGTACAGATGGCGCAATGGACATCAGTATCACTGATGGCAAGAATGCCGTGGGTGGCGATGACGGTGCGCTAACACTGGCTGAAGGTAATTTAGATGTTGATGGTAACGGTGTAGGCGGAGCAGATACCAGCTACCCAGCATCACAATCTTGCTCGTTTGTAATCAAGGCGGGTGAAGACCGTTTAGTTCCAGATTCGATTGTTATCGACCCTGCTTTACAAGCTGCGTTAATCGCAGAGCTGCAAGCTGAGCTAACGTCAGGCGGGCAAGCACTGACCTTTAGCGTCGATAGTGATGGCAATCTTGTTGGTGCATTAAACGGCGTTGTTGCTGTTACGGTGTCTTTATCTGGCGAGCAGCAAGGTCAAGACGTGAAAGTTACGGTGACCATCACGCAGCATGTCCCGTTAGATCATACGAATACTGGCGACACCGGCGGCTACATAACGTCCGCTAATGATGAAATTCACATCAATGTGCCAGTGCAAGCGACCGATACCGATGGAGATGATTTAGATGCGCCAGCTAATGTAGATATCACGATAACAGATGGTGAAAATCCATCGTTTGGTACTGATTCTGGTGTGACCATTAATGAGACCGATGATAAAGGCGAGACAATGTCTGGTCAGATCCCATTAAATGTGGGCTCAGATGCGATTGACAGTATTGTCTTCCAAGCAGCGCAACCTGGATTAACGGGGATCACGAGTAACGGCGCAGTGACCACGTTTACGGTTGTTGATAATATATTAACCGTACTCGACAGTACGGGCGATGCGGTGATGACAGTCACTATCGCGACGGATGGTTCATACCAAGTAATTGTCACTGGTCCTGTTGATCAAAGTGACAGTGAATTAACCAATATTAATTTGGGTGTGACAGCGACCGATAATGATGGCGATAGCACTGACGGCACATTGGCTATTTCCCTTACGGATGGCAGCAATGCCGCGGGCGGCGATGACGGTGTGCTAACACTGGCTGAAGGCGATTTGGATGTTGATGGTAACGGTCTTGGTGGTACAGATACCACTTACCCGGAATCACAATCTGGCTCGTTTGTGATTCAAGCGGGTGAAGATCGTCTTGTTCCTGATTCAATA
>NZ_PJCA01000008.1 GCF_002836355.1 Moritella sp. Urea-trap-13 | reverse complement strand
TCGATGCTCGCTATTTCATCAGAGCCCACATTCAGTGGGATCTGACCTTCAATTGCCTTATTTTCGTCTGTTGACTCATTAATGGTCACACCGGAATCAGTACCAAACGATAGGTTTGCACCATCAGTAATGGTGATATCAACATTAGCTGGTGCATCTAAATCATCCCCATCGGTATCGGTCGCTTGCACTGGCACATTGATGTGGACGTTGTCACCCTCAAAGGTCACGTAACCACCATCACTTGTCCCATTATGATCTAATGGGACATTCTGCGTAATAGTCACCATCACCTTCACGTCTTGGCCTTGCTGCTCGCCAGATAAAGACACCGTCACTGCAACAACGCCGCTTGGCAATGTACCGATCAAATTACCGCTGCCGTCGACTGTAAAGGTAAGAGCTTCTCCGCCCGAGGTTAGTTCAGCTTGCAGCTCTGCGATTAACGCAGCTTGCAAAGCAGGGTCGATAACAATTGAATCCGGAACAAGACGATCTTCACCCGCTTGAATCACAAACGAGCCAGATTGTGATGCTGGGTAAGTGGTATCTGTATCGCCAACGTTAACGCCGTCACCAACGGTGTCTAAATCGCCTTCATCCAGTGTTAGCATACCTTTATCGCCACCCACGGCATTGCTGCCATCAGTGATATTGATATCCATTGCGCCATCAGTACTGTCACCGTCTGCATCTGTCGCTGTCACGTTCAAATTAATGTTAGTAAATGCACTGCTATCTTGGTTGGTTGATTCACTTTGATCAACAGGACCAGTGACAATTACTTGGTATGAACCATCCGTCGCGATAGTGACTGTCATCACGGCCTCGCCAGCGCTGTCGAGTACAGTTAATATATTATCAACAACCGTAAACGTGGTCGCGGCGCCGTTACTGGTGATCCCCGTTAATCCAGGTTGTGCTACTTGGAAGACAATGCTGTCAATCGCGTCTGAGCCCACATCTAATGGGATCTGACCTGAAATTATATTACCGTTCTCGGTTGACTCATTTATGATCACGCCAGAATCAGTACCAAACGATGGATTTGCACCGTCTGTTATCGTGATATCTACATTGGCTGGCACATCTAAATCATCACCATCGGTATCGGTCGCTTGCACCGGGACATTGATGTGAATTTCATCACCGGCAGAAGTCACGTAACCTGCGTTGTTTGAACCGTTATGATCCAGCGGCACGTTTTGCGTGATAATCACCGTGACTTTCACGTCTTGGCCTTGCTGCTCACCCGATAAAGACACTGTTACTGCAACATCGCCGTTTAATAAACCGACAAGATTACCATCACCATCGACGCTAAAGGTCAGTGCTTCTCCGCCCGAGGTTAGTTCAGCTTGCAGCTCTACGATTAACGCAGCTTGCAAAGCAGGGTCAATGTTGACGGAATCCGGCACTAAGCTATCTTCACCGGCTTTAATCACGAATGAACCCGATTGTGATGCAGGGTAAGTGGTATCTGCTCCGCCCACACCGTTACCATCAACATCTAAATCACCTTCAGCCAGTGTTAGCACACCGTCATCGCCACCCGCGGCATTACTGCCATCAGTAAGGGTAATATCCAATGTGCCGTCAGTGGTATCGCCATCTTTATCGGTCGCAGTCACGTTCAGGTCAATATTGACTTTATCACTCGCGTCTTTCTGATCAACTGGACCA
>NZ_PJCA01000007.1 GCF_002836355.1 Moritella sp. Urea-trap-13 | reverse complement strand
CCTACGTTAGAACATCAAACGTACAAGGGTGGTATTTCAAGGTAGACTCCACATCATCTAGCGACAATGTTTCACAGTCTCCCACCTATCCTACACATGTAGGTTCAATGTTCAGTGCCAAGCTATAGTAAAGGTTCACGGGGTCTTTCCGTCTAGCCGCGGGTACACTGCATCTTAACAGCGATTTCAATTTCACTGAGTCTCGGGTGGAGACAGCGTGGCCATCATTACGCCATTCGTGCAGGTCGGAACTTACCCGACAAGGAATTTCGCTACCTTAGGACCGTTATAGTTACGGCCGCCGTTTACCGGGGCTTCGATCATGAGCTTCGACCTAAGTCTAACCCAATCAATTAACCTTCCGGCACCGGGCAGGCGTCACACCGTATACGTCATCTTTCGATTTTGCACAGTGCTGTGTTTTTAATAAACAGTTGCAGCCACCATTTCTCTGCGACCAACAATAGCTTACGGAGCAAGTCCTTCACCATCATTGGCGTACCTTCTCCCGAAGTTACGGTACCATTTTGCCTAGTTCCTTCACCCGAGTTCTCTCAAGCGCCTTAGTATTCTCTACCTAACCACCTGTGTCGGTTTGGGGTACGATTCTCTCATATCTGAAGCTTAGAGGTTTTTCCTGGAAGCCGGGTATCAACTACTTCATCTCCGTAGAGACTCGTCATCAGTTCTCAACATTCTCACTAAAGAGAGCGACCCGGATTTGCCTAAGTCACTTGCCTACTACCTTAAACATGGACAACCATCGCCATGCTAGCCTAACCTTCTCCGTCACCCCATCGCAATATAAGCGAGTACTGGAATATTAACCAGTTTCCCATCGACTACGCCTTTCGGCCTCGCCTTAGGAGTCGACTCACCCTGCCCCGATTAACGTTGGACAGGAACCCTTGGTCTTTCGGCGTGGAGGTTTTTCACCCCCATTATCGTTACTCATGTCAACATTCGCACTTCTGATACCTCCAGCAAGCTTCTCAACTCACCTTCAACGGCTTACAGAACGCTCCTCTACCATGCAAGAACAAGTCTTGCATCCGTAGCTTCGGTGGTATGTTTAGCCCCGTTAAATCTTCCGCGCAGACCGACTCGACCAGTGAGCTATTACGCTTTCTTTAAAAGATGGCTGCTTCTAAGCCAACTTCCTGGCTGTCTGAGCCTTTCCACATCGTTTCCCACTTAACATACACTTTGGGACCTTAGCTGACGGTCTGGGTTGTTTCCCTTTCCACGACGGACGTTAGCACCCGCCGTGTGTCTCCCGCGATTGAACTTATTGGTATTCGGAGTTTGCAAAGGGTTGGTAAGTCGGGATGACCCCCTAGCCTTAACAGTGCTCTACCCCCAATAGTTAGACGCGAGGCGCTACCTAAATAGCTTTCGAGGAGAACCAGCTATCTCCCGGTTTGATTGGCCTTTCACCCCCAGCCACAAGTCATCCGCTAATTTTTCAACATTAGTCGGTTCGGTCCTCCAGTTGATGTTACTCAACCTTCAACCTGCCCATGGCTAGATCACCGGGTTTCGGGTCTAATCCCAGCAACTATTCGCGCAGTTAACACTCGGTTTCCCTACGGCTCCGCTATTCGCTTAACCTTGCTACTGAAATTAAGTCGTTGACCCATTATACAAAAGGTACGCAGTCACAGAACAAGTCTGCTCCCACTGCTTGTACGTATACGGTTTCAGGTTCTATTTCACTCCCCTCACAGGGGTTCTTTTCGCCTTTCCCTCACGGTACTGGTTCACTATCGGTCAGTCAGTAGTATTTAGCCTTGGAAGATGGTCCTCCCATATTCAAACAGCATATCACGTGTGCCGTCCTACTCGATTTCACAGTAAGGTCGTTTTCATGTACGGGACTATCACCCTGTATCGTGAAACTTTCCAGATTCTTCCATTAACTTCCAAACTGCTTAAGGGCTAGACCCCGTTCGCTCGCCGCTACTAAGGGTATCTCTATTGATTTCTTTTCCTCGGGGTACTTAGATGTTTCAGTTCTCCCGGTTCGCTTCGTTAAGCTATGTATTCACTTAACGATACCTTACTTAGTAAGGTGGGTTCCCCCATTCGGAAATCTGTGGATTAACGCTTTTTATCAACTCCCCACAGCTTAACGCAGATTAACACGTCCTTCATCGCCTCTGACTGCCTAGGCATCCACCGTATACGCTTAGTCACTTAACCATACAATCTAAAGTAGACCGTACAATTGAAATAACTAGGTATTATCTAGTTTTTTTCGCCTCAAGAATACTCAAGAACACT
>NZ_PJCA01000006.1 GCF_002836355.1 Moritella sp. Urea-trap-13 | reverse complement strand
AATTGAATCAGGAACAAGACGATCTTCACCCGCTTGAATCACAAACGAGCCAGATTGCGATGCAGGGTAAGTGGTATCAGTACCACCAACACCGTTACCATCAACATCTAAATCACCTTCAGCCAGTGTTAGCACACCGTCATCGCCACCCGCGGCATTGCTCCCATCCGTAAGGGAAATAGCCAATGTGCCGTCAGTGCTATCGCCATCATTATCGGTCGCTGTCACACCCAAATTAATATTGGTTAATTCACTGTCACTTTGATCAACTGGACCAGTGACAATCACTTGATATGAACCATCCGTCGCGATAGTGACTGTCATCACCGCATCGCCCGCATTGTCGAGTACGGTTAATATATTATCAACAACCGTAAACGTGGTCACTGCGCCGTTACTCGTGATCCCCGTTAATCCAGGTTGCGCTGCTTGGAAGACAATACTGTCAATCGCATCTGAGCCCACATCTAATGGGATCTGACCTGAAATTGTATTGCCTTTCTCGGTTGACTCATTAATTGTCACACCAGAATCAGTACCAAACGAAGGATTTGCACCATCTGTTATCGTGATATCTACATTAGCTGGTGCATCTAAATCATCTCCATCGGTATCGGTCGCTTGCACTGGCACATTGATGTGAATTTCATCATTAGCGGACGTTATGTAGCCGCCAGTGTCGCCAGTATTCGTATGATCTAACGGGACATGCTGCGTGATGGTCACCGTAACTTTCACGTCTTGACCTTGCTGCTCGCCAGATAAAGACACAGTAACCGCAACAACGCCGTTTAATGCACCAACAAGATTGCCGTCACTATCGACGCTAAAGGTCAGCGCTTCTCCGCCCGAGGTTAGTTCAGCTTGCAGCTCTGCTATTAAATCACTTTGTAATGCAGGGTCAATTTTGATCGAACCCGGAACAAGACGGTCTTCACCTGCTTTAATCACAAACGAGCCAGATTGTGACGCTGGGTAAGATGTATCAGTATCGCTTGGATTAACGCCGTCGCCAGCAACGTCTAAATCGCCTTCGGTCAACGTAACAGCGCCTTGATCTTTACCTGCGGCATTGATGCCGTCAGTAATCGTAATGTCCATTAAACCATCAGTGGTATCGCCATCTTTATCGGTCGCTGTCACGTTCAGGTCAATATTAACCTTATCACTCGCGTCTTTCTGATCAACTGGACCTGTCACGGTGACTTTATACGAACCGTCAGTCGCGATGATCACTGTCATCACTGGTTTATCTGCGCTATCCAGTACCGTTAATGTATTACCGACAACCGTGAATGTAGCCGCCTGACCATTACTCGTAATGCCAGCAAGACTTGGTTGATTTGATTGGAATACGATGGTCGCGATTTCATCAGAACCCACATTCAGCGGGATCTGACCTTCAATTACCTTGTTTTCGTCTGTTGACTCATTAATTGTTACACCAGAATCAGTACCAAACGAAGGATTAGCACCATCTGTTATCGTGATATCTACATTGGCTGCCGTATCTAAATCATCTCCGTCGGTATCAGTTACTTGCACGGGCACGTTGATATGGATCTCATCATTATTAAAAGTCATGTAACCCGCTGTATCAGAACCATTATGATCCAATGAGACGTTTTGCGTGATGGTCACCGACACTTTTACATCTTGGCCTTGCTGTTCGCCCGCTAGGGAAACCGTAACAGCGACATCACCGCTCGGCAATTTACCAACCAAATTACCGTTACCATCGACTGTAAAGGTCAGTTTTTCGCCGCCCGAGGTCAGTTCGTTTTGCAACTCGGTAATTAACGCATCTTGTAAAGCAGGGTCGATAGCGATGGAATCTGGGACCAAACGGTCTTCACCCGCTTGAATCACGAACGAACCTGATTGTGACGCTGGGTAAGTCGTATCTATATCATTTAGGTTAACACCATCACCCGCTACGTCTAAATCGCCTTCGTTCAACGTAACAGTGACTAGGTTATTACCATCTGTACCGTTTCCCCCCGCATCACCACCATCAGTGATAGTGATGTCGATCGAACCATCGGTGCTGTCGCCGTCTTTGTCGGTAGCGGTAACGTTCAAGTCAATATTGGTTGATTCGCTGTCAACTTGGTCAACAGGACCAGTTACGGTCACTTCGTATGAACCGTCAGTGGCGACAGTCACCGTCATCACAGGTTTGCCAACACTATCCACTACTGTCAGTGTATTACCGACAACCGTGAACGTGGTCGCTTCACCATTACTGGTCATACCCGCAAGACTTGGTTGGTTTGATTGGAATTCAATGGTCGCGATTTCATCAGAACCCACATCTAGTGGAATTTGACCGGAAATTACATCGCCTTTTTGCGTTGTTTCATCAACAGTGACACCCGAATCCGTACTAAATGACGGGTCAATACCATCAGCAATACTGATGTCAATGCTAATAGGGTTATTTAGCTTATTATTGCTAGCATCGGCGCCCTGAATAGACACATTAATATTTATTTGATCATCAATATTGGTGACTAAACCTGAGCTATTTGTGCCATCACCATGATCAATAGGTTGGTGTAATGTCGTCGTGATATTCACAGTAACATCTGGACCATTGCTACTGGTATCTAAATCAATAGTCAATACCAGTTCACCGTTATGCGTACCAATAATAGAGTTTGTTACTGAATCAAAGACAAATTCAATAGACTCACCACCTGATGTGATATCACTATTTAGTTCGCTAAGTAAGTTATCAAGAGTAAGGGAATCGAACGTAAATGAATCAGGATTGAGTGGCTGTGTTCCTGCTTCAATAGTGACAGATTGAGTGGTTACGACTGGATAAGTACTCGATTGAACATTATCACCTAAATCGCCTTCAACCAAAGAAATAGACGCAGCATTGCCCCCTTCAGCTGTAAGATTAGCGAGGCTTTCATCTTCATTTCTTGTTTCTTGCTGCTCACTAGCAGTATCAAACCCGGCTTGTGCAAGTAATTCATTGTTATCATAATCAATAACAACAAACGAGCTATTTGATGAACCTTGCGCTTCATTACCTGCCGCAGTGTCTATCGTTTCTGTTGGATCATCACCAGCTAAAATTGCATCTTGAATCGCTGCTATATCATCCAATGAAAAGTTAGCATTACTCGCGCCTTCTGCACTAAACGATACGCTATCACTGAGCTCTGAGATTTTTAGGCCATCTTCGGACATAATGATGCAGGTGGGGCAAGATTCATTCACAATAGTAGGAATGCCATTTTTCATCACAACAAATTTAGCACCGGCATTTGCAACGAGTACTTCATCTGATTGCATCTGATAATCAGCTTCAATAGGGACAATCTTTTCCCCTGCTTTAATAATAAAAGCGACATCCTTTGGAATCTGCATATCAACCACATTTATCGTATCGTTCTTAGCCATAAAAATACCACTCCATAAACACTTAAACTATGTACAAACCCACAGATAATTTAACACTTGCTACCACTTTGTTACCGTACTGTTACTACGCTTCTATTGTAGTTCTATTACATTGTTATTGTTGTTATTAATATTATTGTTATTGTTATTGTTATTGCATTTTAAAGGTATACTTTCCAGTAATGATACGTTGACCATTATGTTGTATAGCTATTGCTATTGCTTTTTTTATATCGTTTAATAATATGTGGCCATATTATCACATTGTCATTTAAAATAATCTGTTGCAAATATACTAGGGTCTGTTTATCTTTGTTTGAAATTTTTACGATAGGAGAGAATCTCGTATAATCGCTTACGTGTTGGCAGTCCTTGGCCTGATTTATCTGCATTTTTGGTTTATGGAATACGATTTATCGCGGATTTTTCTTAGCTTGAGAAAAATCATATTGATTAGATTATTTAAAACATGCTCGCCCTCACATACTCAATGATTTGGCTACCAATATGAAAGATCAACAGGCCTAGCAGAAGAAAAGTAAATTTAAACACTTGTAATGCAAAAAGTTGAGAATGAATGTTTAAGGTATTAAACTTTGCTCTCTTTTTTATAAAGAATATCTATTTTTAGATCTAGAATGTACCTACGTATTTACAGTAGGAGTTCTTAGACAATAGCATTGGTAATTATATGGCTAAAAAAAACCGAGCACTTTCACCTACTCAATTAGATTTCGTTGATGATAAATCAGCGGCATTATTATTAAATACACCACACAGTGCAAGAATAATGCTTTGGGTCATAGTTCTATTTTTTATAGTCGCAATTGCTTGGGCGTCTGTTGCTGAGCTCGATAAAGTAACAGTAGGTACGGGTAAAGTAATTCCGTCATCGCAGCTACAAATTGTGCAAAACCTCGAAGGTGGCATAGTTAAAGAAGTGTTAATAAAAGAAGGGCAGCATGTCGAAAAAAATCAAAAATTATTATTACTTGATGACACCCTCTTTCGATCTGATTTTCGTGAAAGAACACAAGGCTTAGCAGGCTCTCAAGCTGACTCGATACGATTAAATGCTTTATTAGGCAGTGTCACGGTTAACAAAGAAAAAGCAAATACTAATTGGCGAAAAAGTGTTGATGTTAAAGATAACATACTTAAATTCGATACTAACTTTGTAGATAAGCATAAGAAATTAGTGCGACGTCAAGAAAATGAGTACAAGGATAAAATCGAAAATATTCAAAACCAGTTAGCAGGAATGGCGCAACAGATCAATCAAAAAGAACGCGAATTAATCGAAACTAAATCACGTATGAACAACCTTCGACGCAGCTATGACATCGCGAGTGAAGAATACAACATCACAAAACCACTTGCTGACGAAGGTGTTGTACCAAAAATTGAATTACTCAAATTACAACGACAGTTAAACGATACCAAGCGTGAATTGACCTCTGCAGAGCTTCAGATACCAGTAACACAGGCAACAATTCAAGAGGTCATTTTCAAATACATTAATATTGCTTCTAATTTTCGCTCTGAAGCACAAGCGGAATTGAATGAAACGAGCGACCAACTCAACAGTTTATTAGAATCACAGGTTGGTCTTGAAGATCGCGTAAATCGAACTGTCGTTTTATCTCCTGTCAAAGGTACAATTCAAAAAATTTATGTTAATACAGTAGGCGGTGTCATTCAGCCAGGTATGGACTTAGTTGAAATTGTACCAACAGAAGATGCTTTAATGATTGAGGCAAAAATTGCGCCTCAAGATATTGGTTTTTTACGCCCAGATTTACCTGTAATAATCAAATTTAGTGCTTATGACTTTACCGTCTACGGGGGCTTATCTGGTTACTTAGAAACAATCAGCGCAGACACAATTCAGGATGAAGAAGGAAATAGTTATTACCAAGTACGTATAAGGACAGAAGATAACACTCTTAAAGGACCAGATGGTGAACCCTTACCGATCATCCCTGGCATGACCGCATCGGCAGACATCATCACAGGCAAGCGTTCTGTTTTAGATTATCTGCTTAAACCCGTTCTTAAAGTTCGTCAAACGGCATTAAGAGAGTAATTATAATGATAATCAAAAAACGTATTAAAAAAATCGCACTACTTATTAGTCTTCAATCCATGGCTATACCAGTGATGGCGCAATCATTAGAGCAAGCGATAGCCCAAACACTAATATCCAATCCTGAAATCAAAAGTACATATAATGAATTTATGAGCCGTAACGAGCTCATAAATTCTTCAACAGGTGACTACTTACCTTCTGTCGATCTAGAAGCTGGAGTTGGTTATGAAGATTACGATAATGAAACTGGCTCCAAAGGGGAGTATGATCCTCGAAATGTGAAAATATCGTTCAAACAATTATTGTGGGATGGCTCGATTTCCTATAACGATATTCAGCGTAATAAAGCTGAAGCAGAAGCTCAACGTTACCAATTATTGTCTGATGCACAAGACATAGCATTAACGGCTACTGAAAGTTACCTCGATGTATTACGCGCCCAAAACATATTAACCCTGTCTAAAACCAACTTTGCTGTTCACCAACGCATGTATTCTGATATTAAAAAACGTGCAGATGCTGGTTTCGGATCTAGCGCTGATCTTGCCCAAATCGAAGGGCGCTTAGCGCGCTCCAATAGCAATTTAATATCAGCACAAAATAACCTTATCGATAAAAATACGTCATTTTTCCATACAATTGGCGCATTTCCTGAAGCATTAGAGAAACCAGAGGTTGATATCAATTTCCTCGCTAAATCACTTGATGAGGCAATGGAAAAAGCACGAAATAATAACCCTGTTACCTATGTCGCCTCAAATGATATCGAAGCTGCTCTGCAACAATACGAACAAGCCAAAGGCACATTTTACCCATCATTTAGCATTGAAGCATCTCAAGAATGGGGAGACGAGCTCAATGGCTCACCAGGTTATACTGATGAGTTTTCAGCCATGCTAAAAATGCGTTATAACCTCTATAACGGCGGCTCTGATAAAGCAAAGAGTCGTCGCGCGGCATACCAAATAAATAAATCAAAAGATATTCGAGACAGTGCCCACCGTATGCTAGAAGAAGGTACGCGTTTAGCATGGAGTGCAATGGAACTGACATCCGAACAATCCAAATTTTTACAACAACATGTCGATGCTTCAGCTAAAACCGTCATCGCGTATGAAAAACAATTTAGGATTGGGAAGCGAACACTATTGGACTTATTGAATACAGAGAATGAACTATTTGAATCACGAAAAGCCTATTTAAATGCCCATTACAGCGGTATTCTGGCCAAATATCGAGTATTAAATGCAACAGGTTTATTACTCGATTCAATGCGTGTCGATGTACCAAAGAGTTGGGTTAGCACTGTCAAATAGAAAAGGGAATAATAACAATGAAACGAACTTTAACTGGTTTATTAGCACTCACCTTATTTGGCTGTTCTGTCACAGTGGAAGAGCCGCCTATTGCAGAGCAATCACAAGACCAACGAGACTTTGATCACGATGGTGTCATTAATCTTCGAGATCTATGTGCTGATACCCCTCATTCTGCCATCGTAGATAACGATGGTTGCCCAACAAGCATAAAGCGTGACGAAGAAAATTCTGTACGGGTTCTTTTTGCTAATGATTCAACTGTAATACCTGAAACCTTCTTACCAGAAATTCAACGCATGGCTGATTTTTTAGATGCCTATCCAGAAACCTATATTGAATTACAAGGTTATGCGAGCCCTGTAGGTAAAGCAGAATACAATATTGCGCTATCAAAACGACGAGCAACAAAAGTGCGGAAACAGCTCATTGCCGAAGGTGTTGCTCCTCAGCGAATAAAAGCAATTGGCTTCGGTGATGTAGAACCAATAGAAGCAGAATCAAGTGAAGCGACTAACACGCTAAGCCGTCGTGTTGTGGCTCGAGTTGTCGGTTCAAAAGGTATCCTTGTTGAGGAATGGACTATTTTCACGTTCAGAGATCGTTAATGTTATCCCTAATAATTGACTCTATATGAATGAATAAATCAAAATAAATAAACCTAAAACTAACTTTGATGAGTGAGTATAATGACACTTTATAGACAACTACTGATATGGATACTGGTTGTATTTTTTGCTATTATCACCTCAGTATTTGCGATTCAATTCAACACAACACGCGATTTTTTACGTGAACAGCAATCGACTGAAATTGATAATACAGTCAGAACTGTAAATCTGGCATTAACCCCCTATTTACAAGTCCATGATACTGTATCAGCAAAGTCAATGTTCAACGCTAGCTTCGACGGCAACCGTTATAGCAAAGTACACCTCAGTATATTAGATTATAGTGATGAGGTTGTTCTTAGCTATCCCACACAAGTAACAGATGTACCTAGTTGGTTTCAAAGTGTCATCATTATCGATCCTATCATTCGAACTTCAGCCTTAACCAATGGTTTGATACCACTAGCAAACCTCACTGTAACCAGTAGTTCAATTTATGCTTACCAACAGCTTTGGCAAGCGAGTTTACAGCTTATATTCGGTTTTATTCTTACATTCTTATTAGGCTTGTTATTACTCGCCTTTATTTTATCTAAAGTGCTTAAACCGCTAAAAGCGGTTCAATACCGTGCTCGTCAAATGTCTGATAATCAATTTGGCCCTACTTTAACAATTCCCAACACTCGGGAATTAAGTGACGTGGTGATTGCATTGAACCATATGAGTGCACAACTCAAAGTCCATTTTGATCAACAAGCGCAAGAGGCTGATAATTTACGTATTAGAGCATATCAAGATGCTGTATCAGGGCTCGCAAACCGTAGCTACCTAATGGCACAAATTAATTCCTGGTTAACATTACCTTCTACAGGTGGTATCGCATTATTAAAAGTAGATTTAATTACAGATGCCTATGCACAAGATGGGGATGAGGCTGGCGACCACCTAGTACAAACATTATCGTTTCGGATGAAAGAACTTATCAATGATGATTATACGCTCGCACGCATTAACCAGTCCGAATTCATGTTACTCGCACCACATATCACAGCAGTAGAACTAAAAACCATGGGGCGTTCATTACTACTTATGACATCAGAACTGCAAAACGACCCTCTTTATATTGCTCCAGTTCAAGCAAGAGTCGGTTTAGTCATGCGCAATCATGGCGACACAATGACGACACTACTTGCACAAGCTGATAATGCTCTTATGCAAGCAAGGCAGCAATTACAAGAGCCTTTAGCATTATTTGATGTAAAAGAGCAAAGTCAGGCGAGTAAAAAGGTCACTATAGGTAAGCAACAATGGAAAGCATTAGTAGACGAAGCTATTGCTAATAAGTTGTTTAAATTCAACTTCCAAAAAGCCATTGATCATCACCAAAATACTCTTCATCAAGAAGCATTTGTTTATATTCAGAAAGACAGCCAACATTATTACGCCGCACAGTTTTTAGGGGCAATAGAACAGTTAGATACGAGTACACACATGGATATGCACATCATCGACGAGCTATTTAATATGCTAAAAAATGATACAAGTATCGACAATATTGCAGTTAATATTACAAATAAAAGCGTCAATGACACAGGCTTCATTCGTTGGTTAGCCAATAAAATGCAATCTAATCCGCAATTGAAAGAGCGTATTATATTTGAGCTTCCTGAAATTTGTTTTATCAAACATAGTAACAATGTAGGGTTATTATGTGACATAATTCATCAAAATAACTTTGCCTTTGGTATCGATAATTTTGGACACAATTTCAGTTCGATCGGCTACCTAAATAAGTTTCGCCCAGCATATGTAAAACTGGATTTTGCATATACTCATCAACTTGAAAACCAAGTCAAAGCTGATGTGCTTGCATCAATTACCCGAACAGCGAATAACCTATTAATTACGACCATTGCGACTCGTGTTGAAGTAACCAGCCAACAAGAAAAATTGGCTGCGCTTATGGTAAGGGGTTTTCAAGGTTATGTGGTAGATAAAATAAATAGTGAAAAAAATATATGAAAGATCCCCTACTTCAGTCTTTAGTTTATGTAAGTCGTTATTATGGCCAGGCGAATTCCCCGGAAGCTTTGATTTCAAATCTCCCCCTTGCTGACGGTCTTCTTACTCCATTTCTTTTGCCTCGTGCGGCCGAAAAGGCTGGCTTACAAGCCAAAGAGAGCAAAATGGCTCTCAATGATATTTCTCCGTTATTATTTCCTATCATCATGCTCTTAAAAGGAGGTGATGCATGTGTTGTTCTCAGTATCGATCATGAAAAAGGAGAAGCAGAAGTTGTACTCGCACAATCAGATGCGAACCAACAATGGATAAGTCTTGATGATCTAAACCAGCAATACACAGGACATTTATTTTTAATGAAAAAACGCTTTCGATATGATGAGCGTTCTCCTGAGATATTAAAAAACCGCGATGGTCACTGGTTTTGGAGTACAATATGGGAATCTCGTAACATCTACCGCGATGTACTCATCGTTTCGATTTTAATCAATATCTTTGCTATTTCTACCCCACTCTTCACTCGTCTTGTTTACGATAAAATAGTGCCTAATCTGGCATTTGATTCTTTATGGGTACTGGCTATTGGTATCTCTATTATTTTTGGCTTTGATTTAATACTAAAAATTATGCGCAGTTATTTTATCGACCTAGCAGGGAAAAAATCAGATCTATTAATTTCAGCTAAAATATTTAGCCGAGTGATGGGTATTCGAATGGAAGTTAAGCCACCGTCAGTAGGCGCTTTTGCTCGTCATATGCAAGAATTTGAATCTATTAGAGAATTTTTTACCTCTGCCACCGTCTCATCATTAATTGATTTACCATTCGCATTGATATTCCTTGTTATTATTTGGTTTGTTGCTGGCCCTCTAGCATATGTCCCTTTGATTGCCGTCATCATTTTAGTGATTTATAGCTTATTTATTCAACGACCTTTACGTCGTAGTATTGAAGAGGGATCTCGTCTTTCATCGCAAAAAAATGCCAACCTAATTGAAAGCTTAAGTGGTTTAGAAACCGTAAAACTATTCGGAGCACAAAATCAATTCCAGTACCGTTGGGAAGAAGCGGTTGCCCACATGGCTAATTGGGGGCTCAAATCTCGTCGCATTACAGATTCAGTACAAAATATCGCTGGATTTTTACAACAGTTTGCCTCTGTAGCCATGATCGTATTTGGTGTCTATCTCATTGCCGATGGCCAGTTAACCATGGGGGGACTTATTGCTGCCACCATGTTAAGTGGACGAGCTGTTGGCCCTTTAGTACAACTTTCATTGTTATCAACACGCTACAATCAGGCAAAATCAGCCATGACTATCATCGAGCAACTTATGCAGATGCCAACAGAGCAAGAAGACGGTAAACGTTATATTCACCGCCCTGTAATCAAAGGTAAAATTGTTTTTGATAAAGTTAGTTTTACTTACCCGAATGCAACTAATGCCGCACTTAAAGATGTCAGTTTCACGATTACCCCTGGAGAAAAAATCGCTATCATTGGCCGTATCGGTTCAGGAAAAACGACCATTGAACGTTTGATTATGGGGTTATACCAGCCCATAGAGGGATCAGTTCAAATTGATGATACCGACATCAACCAACTTCATCATATTGATGTTCGTAGAAATATCGGTTGTGTACCTCAAGACATCACTTTGTTCTTTGGCTCTATTCGAGACAACATTATTCTGGGTCGCCCATTAACAACAGATCAAGATATTTTACTTGCAGCAGAACGCTCAGGGGTGACAAACTTTACACAACAAGATGCAGCAGGTTTAGAGAAACAAGTCGGTGAAGGTGGTGCAGCTCTTTCTGGTGGGCAACGTCAAGCGATTGCCATTGCTCGAGCCCTAGTTGGAAAACCTCCAGTACTGTTAATGGATGAGCCAACAAGCAGCATGGATAACCGTTCAGAAATGTACATTAAGCACCAACTAAACGGCTTATCTAAAGACGAAACTCTTATTCTTATTACTCATAAAAACAGCATGTTAGATGTTGTTGATCGTTTAATTGTGATGGAAAAAGGGCATATTATTGCTGATGGCCCTAAAAGTCAGGTACTTAAACAATTAAGTGAAGGCAACCTTACACGGGCAAGAGCCAGCAATTAATAAGGCTATGTCTGAATCAGCTGTTGCGGTAAATGCCCAGCAGCTTCTAAGTCCTTTACTCTTAATCACTTCGAGCCTAATACCTGATTTACTACAAAATGCCTTATATACCGCTGAAGTAATTCATACACAAGATAAGATGATCGTTCGACAGCAGTACCGTCAGACATAACCAAAAAAGCCTGAAGAAAATGCATTCAGGCTTTTTTAATTTTAACTTATTATACGTTTAGTTTGATACGTTAAAATTTAGCATACGTTCTAATGGAATAAGCGCTTTTAGACGAATATCTTCATCGACAAAGACTTCATGTCCATCATCATTAATTAATGAATCTTCGATAGATTTAAGGCCATTCATGCCCATCCAAGGGCACATAGCACAACTACGGCAACTCGCGCCATTACCGCCTGTTGGTGCCGCAATCATTTCTTTATCCGGACACGCTTGCTGCATCTTAAAGAAGATACCTTTGTCCGTTGCTACAATCAATTTTTGTTGTGGTAGCTCTTTTGCCGCTTTAATTAGCTGGCTAGTCGAGCCTACTGCATCAGCAAGATCGATGACGTCAGCTGGTGATTCTGGGTGAACAAGCACAGCCGCATCTGGATTTTCTGCTTTTAAACGTTTTAATGCAGATGCTTTAAATTCATCATGGACGATACAAGCACCCTGCCAACGCACCATTTTCGCGCCAGTTTGCTTTTCAATCCAAGCACCCAAATGACGATCTGGGCCCCAAATTAATTTTTTACCTTCGCTATCGAGATGATCAACAACATCCAATGCAATACTTGATGTTACCACCCAGTCTGCGCGTGCTTTAACAGCGGCAGAGGTATTGGCATAAACAACAACTGTATGGTCTGGGTGAGCGTCACAGAATGCAGAGAACTCTTTAACCGGACAACCTAGGTCCAATGAACAAGTTGCCTCTAATGCAGGCATGATAATACGTTTGCTTGGCGCTAAAATCTTTGCTGTTTCGCCCATAAAGCGAACGCCTGCAATGATTAGCGTTTTAGCGGGGTGATTGTTCCCAAAGCGCGCCATTTCCAAAGAGTCAGCAACACAACCGCCAGTCTCTTCAGCAAGTGCTTGGATCTCAGGATCGGTATAATAGTGGGCTATTAATACTGCGTCTTTTTCTTTTAAAAGCTGTTTAATACGCGCTTTATAGTCCAGTTTTTCTTGTGCCGATAACGGAACTGGTTTTTTTGGGAATGGGTATTCCATTTCTACTACATTGGGAATCATAGCTAATCACTCAGAGCTCAAAAAATGTATCTTCGGGCATTATACATGGCATTGTCATGAAAGCGTAACTTAGCGCAATGTTTTTTCTATACAAACAAAAAAGCCTCGCTAATAGCGAGGCTTTTTATTCTTGATACTACTTTTTCTTTATTTACGAAAAGAGTAGTCAAATTGGTGGGCTGTGAAGGATTTGAACCTTCGACCAATTGATTAAAAGTCAACTGCTCTACCAACTGAGCTAACAGCCCTTTTTATTACATCGATAGTTACCTATCGTTTAACTGGTTGCGGGAGCAGGATTTGAACCTACGACCTTCGGGTTATGAGCCCGACGAGCTACCAGACTGCTCCATCCCGCGACAATGCTGTGTGTTCTTTACAGAACT